>JALHTN010000361.1 GCA_022865865.1 Anaerolineales bacterium | reverse complement strand
GAAGCGGGTCAGCGATAATGATCCTGACCTGCTGCGCTACCTGAGCGGGATGGGCATCAAACCCGCGGCTCATCTGATAATCCTGGATTACTCCCCATTTGATAATAATTTGCAGGTCCAGGTCGCTGGTGAGCATGATCCGGTGGTCCTTGGATCGAAAGTGACCAGTCAGGTTTTTGTAGAAATCTCGGATTAATTCACGAGTACAATTGGGGGAGAACAGTTTGATGAGCATATCGCAGCCAAGCTGGTAAGTTGAGGTATTTTATTGGCACGAATTATCTGGGCGTTTTCACAAAGGAAGAGATATGAAATGAATACTAATCGAAAAGGTCAACCGAGGGTTGTCGTCACGGGACTGGGAGCACTCACGTCTTTGGGTGCAGTGGAACCATTCTGGGAAAATCTTAAGGCTGGAAATTCTGGCATACGCCGGACCTCTCTGTTCGATCCAAAAGACCTGCAGGTCCAGATCGCGGGGGAGGTAGACTTTGAGCCAGGTGAGTATATTGATCGCAAAATCGCCCGGCGCATGTCACGTGCTTCACAGGTGGCTCTGATCGCGGCCCGCATGGCGCTGGAGGACTCCGGCATGAGCCAGGAGGCGATTGCTGCAGAAGGCGACCGGGTTGGAGTCTCCATCGGAACCGCCAACGCCGGTTTCGGCACCCTGGTCGATATCTCATACCAGTATACCTATCATGGCCGCAAACCTTTTCCGACGTCTTTGATTAACGGGCTGCCTAATATGCCTGGCTACTATGTCAGCCTGGAGATGGGTGCAACAGGACCCCTGATGACCATCTCTACCGCCTGTGCCAGCGGAACGCAGAGCATAGGTTATGGCACGGATTTAATCCATCTGGGCAAAGCCGACATGGTCTTTGCCGGAGGCGTTGACTGCCTGGTCCGTGAAGAGGTCATTGTAGCCTTCGATACCATGACCGTGCTGGTACGCAGCAGCAATGGATTTCCAGGTAAAGCCAGCCGCCCTTTCGATTCGAACAGGGAAGGTTTTGTGCTCGGAGAAGGAGCAGGATTCCTCGTGCTGGAATCGCTTGATCATGCCCTCAAAAGAGATGCCCATATTTACGCTGAAGTGCGGGGTCACGCGGCTTCATCCGATGCGCAGCATATCGCCGCACCGGATGAAGAACGGCTTGGTGCCCAGAAAGCCATGCGCTGGGCTTTAGAAGATGCGCATTTGATGCCTGAGCAGGTCGATTACATTAATGCGCACGGAACCGGGACGCGCGTCAACGATCCCACCGAGACAAGAGCCATCAAGCGGGCCTTTGGAAAAGCGGCTTATCAGATTCCTATCAGCTCGACAAAGAGCATGATCGGGCACTGCATGGGCGCCTCAGGATCCCTCGAGGCGATCGCCTGCGTAAAATCACTGCAGGAAGGTGTCCTGCATCCGACGATTAATCTCGAAACACCTGATCCGGAATGCGATTTAGATTATGTACCCAATGAATCCAGGGAAGCCAATATTCAGATCGCCTTATCTAACAGCTTCGGATTAGGTGGCCAGAACGCCTGCCTGGTATTGGGTAGAATTTGAAAGCATGAAAATCTCAAACTACTCCTCCCTCGCTCGAGTAGTTGACCCGCGCTACCCCACAAATTTTGCTATCTTAGCGATATCGTTTCTCACTGCTGGAACGCTGTTCTTTATCAATTTTTATCATGCTGAAGACATTTTAGGCTCTATTGCCGCAGCTGTTTCAATTGGAGCGAGCGTATTTCTAACCTGGGCCATAGGCAGGGAGATCGATCCGGAACACGAATTATCTGCCTTTGCTGGTCTTATCGTGGTAATCCCCGGTTTTTGGGTATTGGGTGCTCCTGACTTAGTGTTTGTTTTAACCTTGCTGTTGCTGCTACGCATTCTGAACCGGACCACCGGGATACAACCTAAATTACTTGATTTATTTACAATTATTGCCTTTGGATCCTTTCTGATCCTGCGGGGAGACTGGATCTTTGGATTACTTTGCGCGGCTGCGTTATTCCTGGACAGCAGTTTGCCAGAGCCTTCGAAGCAGAATTTGTTATTCGCTGGGATTATGACAGCACTTACAATCATCAGTTTATTCGTTAACAATCCATTACCAATTCAACCTGAGCTCGTCTCAGGTCAATTATTTTTTGTAATTGGTTCGCTATTATTATTTATCCCACTGATCGTTCAAACACGAGGGATTGAAGTGATCTGCGATTTCCAACCCGAAAAAGTAAACCCACTCAGGGTCCAGGTAGGTCAAATATTCGCGATTGCAGCCGCGGTTATCGTCTGGTTGCTGCAGGGATTAAACGGTATCATCAATTTACTGCCGCTTTGGAGCAGCATCATAGCCGTATCTCTTGCTAATATAACAATCACCTTAGTGAAAAAATCCAGACAGAAATGATAAGTTATCAGGCTACATCCGATGTATTAAAGATCTCCTTATTCGTACGCGGAGGCAGCGGTGGATCTGGATTGCGGATCAAGCGCCGCCAAGCATAGCTTACGGTCCAAATCATAATCAATCCCCCGGTTAAACCAGGTGCCCAAAAACCAATGCTGCCTAATAAGAAGCCTCCAGCTGTTGGCGAAATGACCCTGGTAAGGCTTTCTAAGGAAGCTGAAAGTCCCAAGGTGCCACCGACCTCCTCTGGATAAACTGCTTTACTCAGCGTGCTGTTCAGCAGCGTATTCAAGATTCCTGCAGCAAACGCCAGAGGGGCAAGAACGATCAATAGAGCCACGATATTGGGAACAATAGCCCAGGCAAATAATGACACTCCCATTAAGACCGTTGCCAGGAAAATCAGGCGGTATTCATCGTAACGTGACGCCAGCCAACCCACGAGAAAACCCTGCACAAAGACAACCAAAATACCCACATAGGTGAGCACAAAGCCAGTGCTGCGGGCATCTAACCCAAATCGATACAAAGCATAGAGCGGAAAGATGGTTTGGAAGATAGCGAATGCCAAGCCATAGAAAAAGCGCACATGCAGTATGGGTCCTACCCGGGGTCGATTGATTGCCTGCCAGAGATTCCTTACGGAAAATTTCTGCCTTTCCTTGTTTGCCAAATCGGCACGCTCTTCATCTGTCAATGATTCCGGCAGGAATAGCAGCACACCGAGGATACTAATTAGAGACAGCCCCGCCGCGACAAAAGCTGGCAAGGCAAATCCATAAACACTCAATATTCCTCCCACAGCCGGTCCAATAATAAATCCCAAACCGAAAGCGGCACCCAGTAAACCAAGACCCTTGGCGCGGTTGCTTTCATCAGTCACATCGGTAATATAAGCCTGCGCGACGGATATATTACCGCCAGTAAAGCCATCCAAAATCCTGCTCAAGAAGAGCATCCACAATGAATTGGCAAAACCCAGGATTAGGAATCCAATGAAGGTACCACCCAAGCTGATCAGCAGCACTGGTTTGCGCCCAAAACGATCGGATAGCCTCCCCAGCAGTGGGGCGCCAATCAGCTGTGCAGCTGCATAGGAAGCGACCAGGAATCCAATCTGGATAGGTGTTGCTCCAAAGGTCTCCGCATAAAATGGAAGCAGTGGCAAAATAATGCTGAAGCCTAACAGGTCAATAAATACGATCAGGAATAGTGTGATTAACTTGCGATTATTCATAGTGATTTATTTTAACTTCTTATCGTTTTCTTTTACTATCTGAGGCGACAGGTATTGCAATTGGGGTTCGTTCAGATGTTGGCATAATGGATTGATTATCCTCAGCAAAGTCTTTCTGCACATTCGCAGCCAGCGTATTGATCAGACCTAAAAAAATCACACTATGTATTGGGTAGAGCAAGTACCAATAAAGGAATCCAGCCAGACCTTTCGGCGCAAAGTATGCAGTTTGGATCAGGTTTGAATTATCATGCTTATCTGAATATACCTCAAACTGCAGCCAGGCATCTCCGGGAACCTTCATCTCAGCCCTGAGGCGGATGATGCTTGGGAATTCAACTGCCTCAACCCGCCAGAAATCTAACGCATCCCCGGCTCTAACTTGTGAAGGATGACGACGTCCGCGCCGTAAGCCCACGCCACCAAAGATACGATCAATTGCCCCACGCAGCCGCCATGCCCAATCCATATAAAGCCAGCCGCGCTTACCACCTAACGATGAAAATTCGCGGTAAATCGCTTCCAGAGGGGCTTGAATGCTTCTCTGCCGCTTTTCAACAATCATGCCTTCTCGGGTGGTGAGTACTACGGAGGGGATATCCCCCCGGCTGCTGGCCAGAGAATCACTCCAACTGGATTCAATGTATCCAGCTCTGAGATGATCGAGGGCCCTTTCAACTGCCAGGCGATACCCCATCGGTTTAATATGGGGAAAAATTTCGTTTGCTAGATCACTGTGGAGAATGACTTCATTTCGTAAGCCCTCAATTAATGGCTGGGCAATTTCTGAGGGGATTGGGGTTATCCAATGCACCCAATGAGATGACAGTCGGGGAGTCAGTACCGGCACTGGGATTAATCGACGGCTCAAACCGCGCACACTTGCATATTCTGTCATCATCTCACCATAAGTAAGAACTTCTTCACCACCGATTTCAATGATTCTCCCTGCACTTTGCGGAGTCCTTAGGGCAGCAACCAGGTATAGCAGCACATCGCTTATGCCTATCGGCTGAACGCGCGTAAACACCCACTGTGGACAGATCATAATCGGCAAGCGCTCGGTTAAGTAACGGATCATCTCAAACGAAATACTTCCCGAACCAACAATTATCGCAGCTCTAAACTCTGATACAGGCACACCACTCTGGCGCAGTATTTCCCCGGTTTCTTGCCTGGAGCGGAGATGCTGGGAAAGATCTGCATCTGCTTCACCCAAACCACCCAGGTAAATTATCCGCTTTACATGTGCGTCCCGCGCAGCAGTCCCGAAGTTGCCTGCTGCGATTAGATCACGCTGATGAAATTCATGGCTGTCCTTCATGCTGTGAATCATGTAATAGGCAACCTCAACGTTTTTCATCGCGGTTGCTAGTGTATCAGGATCAAGCACATCACCAACACTTACTTCAACATTTGGCAACCAAGAACGACCCTCTAAGCGCGCCGCGTCCCTGACCAATACACGTACCTGGTATCCGGATTGCAATAATTCAGGGACCAGACGTCCCCCAACGTACCCTGTGGCACCAGTAACAAGCACTAAATTTTTATTAATCATAGAAATTCTTTTTCCTTTTTCCAAAATCGCCAATCTTCTAATTTTCTTCCGCATCATGTTCATACTGGTTAATTTCGATGCGAAACTTACTGAACTGACCCCATTCTTCAATATGATTATATTGATTCTTATCCGAATGGAAATGAACATAGATCGTTGAACGGTCCAGGTCGGGGTGTGCCTCAAATAATTTCCTGTCACCATAACGGAAGGCTTCCAGTACCATCGGCATATGCTGGCGAAATATAGAATATCGCCATTTTGCAGTTCCAAGCACGATACCACCGCTGACGTGGCAGTGAACATGAAATGAAGGCTCATTCACAAACTGCCACTCTGCCAAGACCTCATCCCGCATCAACCGGGTATACCAACCTGAAATCTGTGATTTGTTATGAACCGTTCCAATGGTTAGGAAAAGGTCACCGGTTGTATCTGAATGAGTCAAGGTATAAGCCCGGGGGATGATCGGATCACCAGGCGAAATATCTTCTAAATAGGTGACAGTCAGTTTATTTGGATCTAGTTCACTCATCAGATTTATCCTTGTTCACCAAAAAAACCATAATTTGTATATTATCACAGAATTGAATATATGTCAAGTTTTTGTATAGTATTTGCACAGTATTATTAATCAAACCAACCATCATGACAACTGCTTGCTCAAACCTCCAAGCCAACCGAAGTGATCATAAATTAATATTTGATTAAATCTTTTGTAATACATTGTCAAGTAATTGATATTTATTACACTATCCAGAAATTCGCCGATCTGATCTTGATTGAATTGGTTAGCAAAACTTACTGGAGGTACTGCAATGAGAATACAAGTTTTGGAAAGAAAGAATTGGTGGGTACTCGCAATGGTTGCAATCGCAGCGGTTATGGCCATAGTGCTGGTATATAATATTCAACCAGCGTCTGCCAATTCGAATACATTCGATCTCATCTTCAAGCATAGCAACTATGGCACCAGTTTGGGATTAGACAAGGACCTACCCGTAGATGTTTACGTTAACGGAGCCAAAGCCTTCACGTTTTCATTCAAAGAAATCTATAAGACCTCTCTTCCCGAAGGAAAGTATGATATTGTGGTGAAGATCGCTGATACAGAAGACGTTGTAATGTCATTTTTAGGTGCAAATATTCCTGCAGGCATTGATCTCAGCATCCGGGCAAAATTTAGTGCTGAGAACGTCCCCACTTTAAAAGTACAAGTTAAGTAAAAAAAAAAAAGGGGGAGTAAGTTTACAGAACCAGGTTCCACGATGGAAATTGTGGAACCTGGTTCTTTTGTTAATACTTTTTGCGTAACATCTTCACGGGAGATGAAATATATTCACCTCGTGGATATGATGATCATCACAGCTGCTGGCCTTGCTTGGCTTTGTTATAGATATCTAGAACTCGCTCCCGGGCAAAGCCATGGTCAATGATCGGGTAGGGATAATCCTGGCCAATATTGCAGCTGGATTGCTTCTGGATTTCCTCTGGCATCATCCATGGTGAATGGATATATTCAACAGGCACGCGGGATAACTCTGAAATCCAACGCCGGATAAAATCACCCTGGGGATCAAACTTTTTACTTTGCAGAATGGGATTAAAAACACGAAAATAGGGTGCCGCATCCGTTCCTGTACCTGCTGTCCACTGCCAGCCGCCATTATTGGCTGCAGGATCACCATCGATCAGGTGCTGCATGAAGAATTTTTCTCCCCACCGCCAATCGACCACCAGGTCTTTGACCAAAAGTGAGGCAACGATCATGCGACCTCGGTTGTGCATCCAGCCTGTTTCCAGTAGCTGGCGCATTGCAGCGTCAATAATAGGATAACCAGTTTGCCCATCACACCAGGCAATGAATTCATCAGCATCGTTTCTCCAGGCTATTGCACGTAAATCTTCCCGGAAACTTTGCTTCATCACGCCTGGGAAATGGTACAGGATGGCGATGTAGAATTCTCGCCAAATTAATTCATTTAGCCATACGTCAGCACTTTTTCTTGATTTCTCATCCGGAGCATCATTTATCGCCTGTTGAGCGGCGAAGATACATTGCCTCATCGAGAGCAATCCAAAACGCAAATACGCTGAAATACGTGCCGTACCTGCAACGTCCATCATGTTTCGTAATTCAGCATATTGGTAGATACCCGGATCCGGCGAGCTGGTAAACTCATTCAGGCGCTTATTGGCTGCATATTCACCAGGCCCAAACAGCGTGTAGCTCACCGAGGTTTGCAGCTTTGGCAGCTGCTCGCTTTTTATCTCTGCTGGCGTAGAAATAAGATCAGGTGCAGGGAGCAACTGATCACGCCGTGTTATGTAACGATCTTTCCAATTGCGCATATACGGGGTGAACACTTTATATGGGAAGCCATTTTGATTCACAAGCGAGTCCGGATGGCTCACGCAAGAACCGGCGACCAACTTCAGGGGTAGCTGGTTGGCAACCCGCCTGTCCCTGCTGCGGGCGTAAGGAGAAAAATCCTCTTCAGCAAATATTTGTTTTGCCTTGCTTTCCGTAACCAATTTGGTTAATTCTTCAACAGGATCTCCCCTTCTGATCACCAACCTGCTCCCCCTTTTGTGTAAATCTCCATCCAGCGCGGTTAAGCTTTCAAATAGGAATGCCAATCGCTTCATGCTTGCGTTTGATGATTCAATTAATTTGGGGTCGAGGATAAAAACCGGCAGCACCCTATCTGCTGAAGAAATTGCCCCGTTTAAAGATTGGTTATCACTCAAGCGCAAGTCGCGCCTGATCCACCAGATAGCTGTTTCCATTTGATTGCTCCTGAATAAAATCGGTGTAAATTTCCCGCGGCATTCATGCTGGGAGTAATCCAATCCAGCATCCTTGGCATTGCGACATTTATTTCCCAAATAATTTCGCAACTAGTTCGGAATTTCCACGATAAATAAATCATCAAAATTAAATTTAACTAGATATCTGGGACCTCCTGATATCCTGCGTTATACCCCACTTTCCGTTGGTAAGTTGAAACTTCAGTCAGTTTTTGATAGCTGGATAAAATGCAGATACGAGGAACCTTTGGAGTTTGGCATTGGGAGAGGTACGCCTTCTCCTACAGCTTGAGCTACTCTCAATCCAGATAGCATCACCGCTGGGACAGATTGTCCAGGGAAGATCGAATCTCCCACCAACCAGAGATCACGAGATAGTCGTGGTCCCCATGTACGAAAAAGGCTTGTTTGTGGAAAACCACCTACCCAGCCCCGATACCGGCGGGTAAAACGCTGGAAGGTCACAGGCGTGCCTGGCAAGACCAGCTCTGCTGAAGTACGTAGACCTGGCAAGACTCGTTTCCCGGCTGATATAAGCCGCTCTGCATACTCATGCTTGCGCTCGTCATATGCTTCCCGATCAGAATTAAATAATCGCCACCATGGTGCCAAATTGGTATGTGTACTGATCGTGAGCGCACGTTTGCCAAAGGGGGCTCGGGTATGATCCCATCCAGGACTAAGTGACATGAAGATGCTATTTCCCTCTCCAAGCGGCTCAGCCACAACCACCTGGTGGTGCAGAGTTATTTCTTCCGGAATTTGCGAGTTGTCTAATCCAACATAAAGCATGAAAGCGCCCCACCCAGCTTGCGGCATCTCAGGCAGCTTTCTCAAACGAGCTGGTTGCCTATCTCGTAAGATTTGGGCGACATTCCACGGAGGCAGATTGAAAATCACCACATCCGCTTCAAAATCCCGTTTAGGCTTGGTTTGCACAATATACATACCCTGACGGTTTCTCGAAATATGTCGCACCTCTTGGCGAAAAAGAACTTCTCCACCATTTCCTTGGATCACACTGGCCAATTTATCAGCCATACCTCCCATACCACCGGGGATATGCGCCACTCCCTGGCGAGCTAAATCCAATGCGGCGGCACCATACAGGGCATTGGCATACTTGCTGGTGGTTTGGGCAGAAATCAACAGCTGGGCATCCACAAATTGGCGCAATTTGTCCATTTTCGGAGGCAGGTGATGGCTCACATGGTTTCGAGCATCCGAAAAAATCGACACAAACTGATTTGACCGCCCGGTGCGAATCAGATCTCGAACCCAATTGAATCCCTGCTTCGTCAGCGCAAGAGAATCCACAATAGATTGAGGTGGCCAGGTTGGTAAACGCAATGCAAAATCCCACAATGCATCTGCTGTGCTTTCCTGCCATGCCCAAAAAGATTCAGGTGCCTGGCCAAAATGACGAATCCGTTCAGCTTTCCATTGTTGTGGATCTGTCCAACGGGTGACAGTAGAACCATCCTTTTGGTGAATAAGCATCGCTTGTGAAGTCAATGAAGCTTGCCAATCAATATCGAAATGGCGGCTGATTCGATCCATGACTGCCCCAGGAGCAAAGCCCCCAGCCAGGGTAGCACCAGCATCAAATCGATAACCCTGATGATAAAAAGTGCCTGCACTCCCACCAGGATAGTTATGAGCTTCGAGAACGATAACCTCGAATCCACGCCGCGATAGTTCAGCTGCCGCGGTCAAGCCGCCGAATCCGGCACCAATGACGAGTATCTTCTTCATCAATTCTCGACTGCTTTTCTGGTTTGATTCGCTCGATATGAAAACAATATCGGCAGAGTGAGCCACATGAAACGGCTGATTATCCCCCACAGGATATGGTTGCTCGGTTGACCATTAATTTCATCAATGATCCGCGTTACTTGATCAGATATGCGCTCAAAAGTGTGCTGGTGAATCCAGGTTTGAAATGGCCCTTCAACTTGAGTATCGGTAAAGCCAGCAGTTGGATAAACGTGTGAGTGTACTGCGACCCAATGGATGGGAATTGGCCCCAACCAGAATGTGAAATCGGATCGAGATCCTTCGGCTAAGGGTTCAACATGGTTGAGCTGGACGAATATGGGCGGTGATGTGAGCAGCTTGAGAGCCTGTGAGCTGCTGTGAAATTTTGCTACTCTCTGGATGGATGCATTGACCTGAAATTCGTGACGGAAGCGGCGCATTAATCTACCAAAAGATTCTGCAGGGCAGGCTCAACTTCGGGGTACTTAAACTCAAAACCTAACTCCAACAAACGTTCAGGAATCACCCTCTGACCCTTGGTAACCAGCTCACCGACCTCACCAAAGGCAAGATTGAAAGCAAATGCAGGTGCGGGTAAATAATAGGGTCGCCCCAAGACTTTAGCGATCGCCTTGCCAACTTCGGTATTTGTGGCTGGATTGGGGGCCGTCAGGTTGAATGCTCCCTGTGCGTCTTTATTTTCAATCAGGAAACGCACAGCGCGGGTTTCGTCTGTTTCGTGAATCCAGGATAAATACTGCTGTCCATCACCGATAGGTCCGCCGGCGTAAAGTTTGAACGGCAGCACCAATCGGTTCAATGCACTGCCTTTACGGGTTGAAAAGAAGATTCCAGTGCGGATGATCACCCGCCGCACACCCAGCTCTTCCACTGGTGCGGATACCTTTTCCCATTCTTTCCATTCCGCGAAGAAGTCATCCCCGGGTGGGCTTTCTTCCGTCAGCTTCTGCTCGCCATGGAAGCCGTAGTAACCAACTGCTGAAGATTGGACAAATACTTCTGGTTTATGATCAGCTGCCTTAACCGCTTCGACAAGCGCTTTCCCCGAGAGAATCCGGCTGTCTCGAATCCGTCGTTTGCGCTCATCCGATAAGCGGCTCGGCAAAAAACCTTCACCGGCGATGTTTTCACCCGCCAGGTTCACCACCGCCAGTGATTCATTCACCAAATCACCCCAACCTTTACTGGATACCCCATCCCAGGCCGCTACCTCAACTCCCTGAGGTACGCTGATCACCTTACCTGGATCCCGGCTCAGGATGACCACTTCGTAGCCATGCTGCACCAATTCCTTGGTCAATTGCCTGCCAATTAAACCTGTTCCACCAGCAATAATAACTCTCATCAAGTTTCTCTCTTCCAATCTAAGATTCAAGGACAACAGCCTCCAACCAGTCTAAGACGGGTTGCCCGCGTTGGTCTAAATTCGCTTCTAAAGCTTGTTTATAAAGGGTTAAATATTTTGGTAAATATTCAAGTGGGATATCATGTGTTTGCAGCAAACCAGCCAGCCATTCGATCTCGTGCTCCAGTAAATTCATATCGCCTAATATCAAGCCGGCCTGTATATCCTGTCCCAGGAACTGGTTGGCGATTTCCAAATGCTGTTCTTGCATGCCATTGCGCTGGAATTGTGCCCACAAGTAGGCAGCAATGATGGCTTGCTTTCCCTTAAAATGTTCAGCTGCCCGGGTGTAATGCT
>JALHTN010000360.1 GCA_022865865.1 Anaerolineales bacterium | reverse complement strand
TATCGTTTACCATGTCGATGCGACAATAGAAGAAGTGTTAACTTATTACCAGGAAGAATTACCGAATTATGATTGGGAAATGGCGGGACCTCCCGATAATGCGATATCAGCTATTGCAACGATGTTGCGAGAAAATGCCGACGGGGACCGGTTAGCTATCAACATGCAAGCCAATGAATTGGGCGGATTTGTAATAATAACGATAACAATCTCGCGCGCAAATTAATAATTTTCCCTTCCACATTTATACAGAAATAGGGTCTGTGTGCTCAAAGAATCATGGATCCTATTTTCTTTGCTATCACTCCTGGTTGTTGAGAAACCAGGAATATTTATTCGCACTTACTAATCCAACAGACTGGGGATCTCTTCTGGGTGAGAGGCGACCTGTACACCAACCTCCTGTAACGCCTTGATTTTATCTGCTGCTGTACCCGAGCCACCTTCAACGATCGCTCCCGCATGACCCATTCGTTTTCCAGGTGGAGCAGATTGACCTGCGATAAATGCAACCACAGGTTTTGTAAGGTGATCGGCGATGAATTCCGCGGCTTTCTCCTCGTCAGTGCCCCCGATTTCCCCTATCATGACGATTTTTTCAGTGTATGGATCTGCTTCAAACATCCCGAGGGTATCGATGAAGCTGGTGCCGTTAATCGGGTCACCCCCGATCCCGACACAAGTTGTTGCACCAAGCCCAACCAACTTCAAGGCGTATAGAACTTCATAAGTCAGCGTACCAGAGCGGGAGATCAACCCGATATTCCCAGGTATCGAGATATCACCGGGAATGATGCCAACCTTGGCCTCTCCGGGAGTGAGCAATCCAGGACAATTAGGACCAACTAAGCGGATACCCTTCTGATCCAAGTAATTTCGGACTCCCATCATATCCTGAACAGGAATACCTTCGGTGATACAAACGATTAAGGGTATTCCTGCATCTGCGGCTTCATAGATGGCATCAGTGGCAAACCTGGCTGGGACAAAAATCAAACATGTGTTTACACCGGTCGCTTCGTGCGCAATGCGCACAGAGTCGAACACGGGAACTTTTCCGTCCAGAACCCATTCACCACCTTTTCCTGGCGTGACTCCTGCGACTACATTCGTTCCATATGCGAGCATATGTTCGGTATGGAACAACCCTTCGTTGCCCGTAATACCTTGAACGAGCAGGCGTGTGTTCTTATCTACAAGTATGCTCATGCTTAGCTGCCTCCCTGCGCTGCAGAGATGGCTTTCTTCGCTGCATCAACTAGCGTATCCGCGGTAATCATGTTGGCCTGTTTCAGAATCTGTCGTCCTTCTTCGGCATTCGTACCGACCAAGCGGATCACCATGGGGACATCGGTATCAACTTCATGAAGTGCTGCTAATATTCCCCGGGCGACCTCGTCACAACGGGTGATCCCCCCGAAAATATTGAATAGGACAGCCTTAACATTTGGATCGGACAGAATGATTCTGAGTGCGGCAGATACTTTTTCTGAACTCGCCCCACCACCGATATCGAGGAAATTCGCAGGTTCACCCCCATGCAATTTGATGATATCCATGGTGGCCATCGCTAGCCCGGCCCCATTAACCATGCATCCGATATAACCATCTAATTTTATGAATGATAAACTGTATTTTCTGGCTTCTATTTCGGCATTTGGTTCTACGTCAACATCTCGCATCTCAGCCAAATCTGGATGCCTGAACAGGGCATTATCATCCAGCACCATCTTGCCGTCCACTGCCAGGAGCTGATTTTGGGAAGTGATCACTAAAGGATTGATCTCAGCCAATGTTGCGTCGCTTTCTTGATAAGCATGCCAAAGACCGCGACAGATCTGGCCAAAGGTGCGCCAGTGTTCACGGGGTAAATCTATTCCGGCCGCTAAATCACGGGCCTGATAGTCACGCAAACCCAAAAGGGGATCAATATGAACTTTGACTATTTTTTCCGGGCTATCCTTGGCCACCTGTTCAATTTCAATCCCTCCAGCCGATGAAGCCATCATGACCGGTTTTCGTACCGCCCGATCATTCGTGATCCCCAGATAGATCTCTGTTTCGATACTGGCCGCTTCATCGACCAGTACTTTGCGAACCGGTAAACCTTTAATTTCCATACCCAGGATTTGAGTAGCTATATCTTCTGCCTCCTGCGGGTTCTTTGCCAAGCGGATACCACCGGCTTTTCCGCGTCCGCCGACCAGAATCTGAGCCTTAATCACCACCTTACCCCCCAATTCTTCAGCGATTTGTTTCGCATCTGCAGCATTGGAAACCATTCGTCCCGCTGGGATAGGTATTCCGAAATTTGAGAAATAATGCTTGGATTGGTATTCTTGTAATTTCATGCAAATAAACTCCCCATTAAGATTTTTTCCTACCTGCTTTCTAGGATCGCTCCGGGATTATACCACTGCGAATTACGGAAGATTGAAGTGCATAATGCGGTTGTTTCCCGCATCAGTAATCCACACACCAGCTGCTGGATCGATTGCGATCGCGCCAACAAGCCCAAAACCATCATTACCCACGCTGTAATCTCCCCAAAAGCGCACGATCTCTCCTTCACTTGTAAATTCGAGCACTCGTACCCCTTCAGGATCGGTCGCAAAGATGTGGATTTGTTCATCCGCAGCCAAAAATGGTTTATTGTCCAAGGATTGACCATACCAACCATAGATATCCCAGGAATCTAGTGGTTGGAAGCTGCCAGCCCCGTCGGGTTCGAAAGATTGGATCCGTTGGTTCCAGGTATCGGCTACATACAGGTTTCCATCATCATCCAGAGCAAGCCCAACCGGTTCGTAAAACTGTCCCGGGTCATAACCTTCCTCTCCAAACTCAGCAATCCCCTCCCCATTGGGTCCGAAGATCACGATCCGTTTATTACCAGTATCACTGACGATCACGCGACCATCTGGATCGACTACCACGTCCCTGGGTCCCCAGAATCCATCTAGTTGCTCTGCCTGACCGAAATAGCCCCACATGGTGAGGAACTCGCCTTCAGGTGAGAACTTCTGAATGCGGTGGTTCCAGGTATCCGTCACATATACCGATCCGTCTGGACCAACTGCTATCCCCCAAGGTTCGTAGAATGTACCTCCTGGGGCATCCCCCACTGCGAGGTCTGCGAAGCTACCCCAAACATGGAGTGAAGTTCCATCCCGGTCAAGGTGTTGGATGCGGTGGTTGTCTGTGTCGGCGATATAAAGAGTTCCATCCGGGGCTA
>JALHTN010000359.1 GCA_022865865.1 Anaerolineales bacterium | reverse complement strand
CGGATAATTTGCTTGGAATCCAAATTCGGAAATACCTGGCCAATACCATAGAGAATAAAAATGATTCTGATTGTATATAATGATCGCACTGCAAAAACGACCAGACCGAATTAGTCTGAATTGTACCCTCCTCAAAAGGGAAGTTTTTAAATATAATCAGACTGAAACCATAGCGAAAGGTCTGAAACATGTATAAACCCAACAAACGCCATCTGCAGCCGCTATTGATCAGCAACGTAAACGATCTGCCAGAGAAGAAACGCAAACGGTTAGAGAACTCCTGGGCAGAGGATTTCTATGGTAACTTCTTCAGCCGCATTGACGAAGATGCTTTTGCGGTTCTCTATGTCGCTCACCCTTCAAGGCCGAACGTGCCGATCAACTGGTTGGTCGGGCTGGAGACGCTCAAGGCAGGCTTTGGGTGGAGCGACGAAGAGCTGTACGATCATTTCTGTTTTGATCTGCAGGTGCGCTATGCCTTGGGCATCCACGATCTAAATGAAAGCGACTTCGACCTGCGCACCCTGTACAACTTTCGCCAACGGCTCAGCCAGCACATGCAAGTGCAGGGGGTCAACTTACTGGATCAGGCCTTTGAGCAAGTTACCGATGAGCAGATAGCCGCTTTCAAACTCAAGACCGGCAAACAGCGCATGGACAGCACGTTTGTGGCCAGCAATATTCGTAAGATGGGTCGCCTGCAATTGCTGGTGGAGGTTTTGCAGCGAGTAAATCGTATGTTGAACGAGAGCGATCAGGAGAAATATGCTGAGGTATTTGGGCCTTATCTCAATGGACATGCTGGGCAATATGTTTACCGTGTCAAAGGCAAGGATACCTGCGAACACATCCGCCAGATTGGCATCTTCATGCAACGCTTGTTGGTCGACTTGAAAGCGGCTTATGGAGAAGAAGCAGTCTACCAGGTGCTTGAGCGTGTCTTTGGTGAACACTATTGCCTGGAGGGGCAGGAGGTTCTGGTCAAAACCGGAAACCAACTGAGCGCCAGCAGCCTGCAATCCCCTGACGATCTGGAAGCTGCCTATCGTGAGAAAGCGGGTCGCTCTCACCGGGGGTATGTGGCCAACATTACCGAATCTTGCGATCCTGAGAACTCATTGCAGTTGATCACCAAGGTGCAGGTGGAGCCGAACAACACCGATGACGCCCACATGCTGGTCGAAGCACTGCCCAACTTGAAGGAGCGCACGGATGTGGACACGATCTTTACCGATGGTGGACATGGCAGCCCACAGGCTGATGAGGCCTTGACCGAGTACCAGGTGACCCAGGTACAAACAGCCATTCGGGGACGCACTCCCCATCCCGACAAACTGCACCTTTCCGACTTTGAAATCAAGCAAACGGAAACGGGTAAACCGGTACAGATCAACTGTCCACATAAACAGCAGGTTGCGGTGAAAACGGGGAGCAAGCGCAAGGGTTTTGTAGCCCATTTCGATGAGGCCGTCTGCCAGGCTTGTCCATTCTCCCAGGCTGGGCAGTGCCCTGCCAGACCGGGAAAAAGAGATGTACGTTTTCGTCTGTACTTCAGTCAACAGCAGGCGCAGGTATCTCAACGCCGTCGACGCAGCGCAGCTAAAAAGAAAGAGGGACGGAACTTGCGGGCCGCGGTTGAAGCCACAGTGCGGGAGGTAAAACATCCATTTCCAGCTGGAAAACTGCCTGTGCGCGGCAAGTTTCGTATGACTTGTTTGTTGATTGGTTCAGCCGCCATGACTAATGTGCGGCGTATCCAACGGTATCGGGCCGCTAAGCAAGAGCAGGAAATCGAGGGTAAAGAGACAAAAAGAAGAGCAGAGATCACTTGGGATCATCAGTTGATTTCTTTTTGTGCTTCTCTAATATTGCCTACCAAGCGCTTGGTTGGAGATTTGACCCAAAATTCTCTATGCTTTGGTTGTTAAAGTACTGGTTATTTCAGTAGACTCATATAATCAATAATTCAATTAGTGATGCAGGCGAAACCAACGACAAGATATGTCACCAGACTTCCATCCAGACGCGTCCCCATGTGGGCAAATCTTCTGTGCCTTGACAAGTGAGCAAATTGCCATCGTGGATGAGGGGTTCATCTCGATAATCAATACCGGCGGCAATGAGATCATCACGCATCTCTGCACTGCAGGTTACGCTTCGATCTGACAAAATGCCCGCCGAGAGCAGGATTTTAGAGCCCCGCTCAATAGCGACTATAGGTTTTTTGGCAGCATCCATTTCCTGGATCAACTTCTTCAATCCCGGATGTCCCCTGAGCATCCACGTCCCCAGTCCGCCAGGCACGATGAGGCCATCCAGATGCGATGCTCGCGCAGCCCGGAGTTTCTCTTCGTAGGGGAAGTCGTGCGAGTTCACGGCTCCTGTATCTTCCAGCGCTTTGTCCACCACAGCCGTATGTCCGCCATAGTCACCCCACTCCCAGGCAGGATTACCTAGCCGAACCGTAACCCCTTCCCGGCGGCCCAATAACAGAGCTGCACCCCCTTCCTCCTGAATGCGGTACTGGGGATAAAAGACTTGCATATCGTTGGTGGCGTCATCAACCACGATGCCAAATGTTTTACCCTCCAGACGTTCACCATACCCGTCCGGGACAGGGCGATTCTCTACTTCGGCAAATGCCCCAAGTAACAGGAGGCTGAACTTTGGCAGGTCAAAGGGAAAGCGGCCGGTCACTAACGCGCCATCTCGAACAGCGCGAGCCTTGGGGTCATGTTTGGCGCCGGTAAAGATTAGATCATCGACCATACTCCAGGCGGCCACAGCCTTCCGATCTTTGAGCAGTCCGGCCGAGATTAGAACTTGCTGGCCGTGGCAGATAGCCGCGCAGACCTTGCCCCGCTCGTAGATTGCGCGAACAAAAGAAACAACCATAGGGTTCTGACGCAATTTTTCCGGGGCCAGGCCGCCGGGGATAACAACGCTATCAAAATCGTCAGCATCTACCTGGTCAATCGTTACATCGGCTTGAGTTATACCGTGATTTTCGCCGATATATTCAAGCTGCCAGTTGCCCACAACCACCACTTCTGCCCCGGCTTCACGTAAGCGCAGGCGGCTGAAGTGGAACTCAATTTCATTGATGCCGCGCTCCAACAATACGGCAACACGTAATCCTTCTAATTGGGTAGACATCGCTTCTTCCTTTTTCGTAAAACCTTGTTGTTGTGCCTTGTTTGAACAACCAAACGATTGATAAGCAAATTTCTTAGTGCTTATTCTCACTCTTGATACATTATACTTTCTAATGATGTTTGACATGTGTGTTCCTCAATAAAAATCGATTTGTAGATCTTGCTATATGATCATCAATAATATGAAGGTGGTTTTTTGAAATCATAACCATCTCTCGATTTTGTTATTATTTTAGATTTTCCTAATTAATTCTAATTTTGCATTTAACGATTCTGAAGTCGCACAAGATTTCAAAGACGACATGTGCTCCAGTTACGTCGATACCCACAATTGATATTTAACTCGCAATACAACAATCCTTGACAGCTCAACCAACAGATATCAGTGCACCAACAATTGCACCACCAACAATAACACCGCTATCAACAGATACACCTTCTCCTACAGTTATACCAACTGTTGAGCCAATATCTCTGCAAGACGTGGACCTAAATAAAGGCCTTCTTACGTTAGACGACATTGCATTTCTAGACTTATATGAACCAGAAGAATGGAAGTATTGCGGATCCGACAATGATTTGGAAGAATGGGGAATTGTTGATAAAGAATCTTATACTAAAAAGGTAGGAGCGCTGTTGCGGTATCCAGATTGTACCCTTACTATTAGTGCCAATCCTCCTAGTAGATTCGAAATTGATGAATATATCCTCCTAGCAGAAAATTCTCGTCAAGCTGCTCGTATTGCTGAAGGAATGCGAACAGTTCTTGAAAATATGATTGGAACTCTTTGTTGTGGATACACTTCAGATCTATTGTCTATTGGTGATAGTAGTATTTGGCTTATTAGAGGAAACACAGAGCGGGAATGGTCATATATATTGATAGTCCAGGAAGAAGCCATCATATTTAT
>JALHTN010000358.1 GCA_022865865.1 Anaerolineales bacterium | reverse complement strand
CACACCGCCGGTGGAGTGCTTATCGACAGCCACCGGAACCGCGACCGTGCAATCCAGCATCTCACCCGAATTTGCCAAGGCAAGGGTAAGGTCAGTCGTTTCCCTCGGGGTCATGCCGTTGAGTAAAACCGCCATCGCCCAAGCAGCTGCCTGGTAATCCGGAACGTCTCCAGAAGTGAACCCCTGGATAAAGAAATCAATCTCTGCGCGGGTTAGTTCTTCCCGATCGCGTTTCTTGATGATGATATCAACGGCGCGCATGGTCTAATCTCCTATTTTCCGGGGCACCAGGCCAACTCATTCTGGAATTCTAAATTTCATTATAATCCAATGCCAGGAATAAATTCATAACCACCCAAGCGGAAACTCATTGCTAAAGGGACCCGTTTATTAGGATGGAATTATCATAAATATCAAATCAAAGGGATTACGGACAAATATCTGCCGCTGCCTTGGGTATTAATAGCTGAATCGGAAATTGAGAGATAGTTTTAACAGGCTCGTAATAGCACAATACCGGTATTGATACCTGGCGCACGTAAACATCATTTTCATCACCAAATTGGACACTCCGGCCCTTGTACTTAGTTTCCAATGGTTCGCTGATGATCAGAGCATATTCCTGGTTTTCTATTCGCTGCCGAAATTCCTCCAGGTATTCTTGATTGCCACCCATGACCATTTCCATCAATTTCATGCGCTCGTAGTCTGGCAGCAAAGGGATGTCTTGAATTTCTCCAAAGGTCAACAGCTGGCGCTCAGCAATGAACAATACTTTGCCCCCAGTAGATGCCGTTTGGTCAGCATATTCCTGGATAGTCAGGAGCGCATTTTCTGTCCGTGACTGCTTCGGGAGGGAGATTGACCTGCCACCTTGCAGGGAAAAAAACACTGGGATGATCACTGCCATTACGATAAATATATTGGCCAATCGTTGTAACGAATCCCTCTCAGGGAAATCGAAATCGGGGACTACCTTATCATAGTACAGGTAGCTGCCAGAGACCAGCAAGATTAATAAATATGCATCCAGATTGTGAATGTTGTTCCCTCCACCAATTTTGGTGCTGACAAACAACCCTCCTGTAAATAGAATCAGCAAGATGGATGCAATTCCAAGATAGCGGATAAAGTGATAATTTGAGCCTGATTGGTACAAGCGGATGACGATGATACCCAAGAGAGGAAACGATGCCAGTAAAGTAATAAGGATCACCCCTCCCGTAAAGGTCGCATTTGGGAGCAACCGGTACCAGAGCAAATTTGAGGTGAAATATATTCCAAAGTTGCCAACAGGGTGACCTGACAATTGAGCGTACCCCATCCAGGCCAGCAGGGCAACGACCACACCCGAAGCAAACCAAATAACGGGCTTTATCAGATAACGCGGCCAATTCACATCAGCAACCTTTGCTTCCAAGAAATATAGCGTGACTGCTAATAATGCTGGAACTGGAATCCAATTTACCCGGCTGGCTCCAGCCCAGGCTGAACCGATCAACACCAGCAGGAGTGTTCTATTGAACTTCTTAGCATCAAAACCCCACAGGATAGGAATTAAACTGATCAGCAGAAAATAATAAACGGGTCCTTGAAAGAAGTATAGAAACACCCAACCGCTGAATGCCCACCGGATGAGCTTT
>JALHTN010000357.1 GCA_022865865.1 Anaerolineales bacterium | reverse complement strand
CTGCGCCAGACGCCAAACCGCTTAACAAGGCGAGATAACCGCAGTCACGCCCCATGACCTCCACCACGAAACAGCGACGTGAAGCGACAGCGGATTGCTTGATCTTGTCCACATTGGTGACAATACTGTTTAAGGCGGTATCGGCGCCGATGCTCAGCTCTGTACCCGGCAGGTTGTTGTCGATAGAAGTTGGTAAGCAGACGATAGGGATATTGAAGGAGGGGTAATCGCTGCGCCGGTTGAAGAGCTGGAAAGCGCCCTCATAACCTGACCAACCACCGATGATCAATAAACCATCCACCTGGTGGGTTTCCAAGTTTTTAGCAATGGCATAGAAATCTTGCCCAGAAGGAACGTGGCGACTGGTACCCAACCCGGCCCCGCCCTTAGAAACCCAGCCACTGACGCTCATCCAGTCCAACTCGCTGATCTCTCCGTTGATCAAACCATGAAAGCCGCGGCGAATGGCTATAAGGGTATGGCCTTTATCCATGCCCAACCTGACGGCTGCTCGAACCGCGGTGTTCATGCCCGGGGATAGACCACCCGCGTGCATGATGGCTAGCCGCAGGCGCCGTTTGCCAGCCTGTGGCGGTCGAGGGTGGGAACGCAAGATGGTGCGAAATATGCGAAATGACTCAGCAAAGCTGCCGCCCCGCATCCCAAGCGCAGTTTCAAAATCCTGGGCTTTGATTACTTCGGCTACCTGCTGAGTTTGGGCAACACACTCCATGAGGGAGGATCGCACCACGTTGTGCTGGCGGATGCCGACTAATTTTGGTTCCTGATCTGGTTTTTGAGTCAGCAACTCATCAACGGCTGTATATCCCTGGACAGTGCCCAGATAGCGATCGAAAGCGCTTGGTGATCCGCCTCTCTGGACGTGCCCCAGGATAGTGATACGCACTTCCTCCTGCAAACGTTCTTCGAGGACCCCTTTGACATATTCACTGGTGATCGGGTTTCCAAAGCGGTCGCGTGCGCCTTCAGCCATTACGACAATGCTGTGCTGGCGACCGGCTTCGCGGCCGGATTTCAATGCCGCGCACATTTCCGCTTCCCAATTTTGCCCTTCGGGAGGGTTCTCCGGGATCAGCACCCAATCCGCGCCGGTGGCAATGCCACCCATCAGCGCCAGGTAGCCACAGTGGCGTCCCATCACTTCCACAACAAATGTGCGGTTGTGGCTGGCGGCTGTGCTTGAAAGCGCATCAATAGCCTCGGTGATGCGGTGCAGGGCAGTATCGGCACCAATGGTCATATCGGTGCCAAACATGTCATTATCGATCGAACCTACCAGGCCGACAATTTGTAATTGGGGATGAGCCTGGGCGTCCTGCGGGCTGATTTGCTCCTGGTTTAAAAGCTCCTGCAAGAGGTCAGGCCATTCCTGGCGAAAGATATTGGCCCCGGTCAGGCTGCCATCGCCACCGATCACCACCAGGCGGTCGATATGATTCAGGATCAGGTTCCGGGCAGCGAGCCGGCGCCCTTCGGGTGTGCGAAACTCATCACAACGGGCCGTACCGATGACAGTACCCCCCAGCTGCAGAATGCCGCCCACAGACTCCCAGTTCATTTCCCGGATTTTATCGCCGCCCTCCACCAATCCACGATATCCATCCTGGATAGCATATGCAGCAATGCCTCGAGAAAGGGCAGTTCTAACAACCGCTCTCACGGCGGCGTTCATGCCCGGTGCATCTCCACCGCTGGTTAAGACCCCCAAATTGCTTTGATCGATTATGGACATAAGTCACCTCTTGACTAAATACCTTCGAAAGGTTCTAAGCGACCCGATTTATAGCCAGAGAGGTAAAAATTATTTAATCACCACAGGTCCAGCTGATCTGATCTCGGGCAGTACCTGATCTGCAAATTGAGCGAAGTTGCTGATAAACATGGCGGCTAATTCCTGCGCCTGTCGATCGAAAGCTGCGCCATCCTGCCAAGTGAGGCGTGGCTGAAGGACTCGGTCGGGCACATTCGGGCAGCTGGTTGGAACCTGGAGTCCGAAGATCGGATCCTGGACATATTCAACATTATCCAGTTCTCCCTACAGGGCAGCATTGACCATGGCCCGGGTATAGGCTAACTTGATGCGCT
Organism: Anaerolineales bacterium; assembly: GCA_022865865.1. The sequence goes on along the minus strand of JALHTN010000357.1, from coordinate 145 downwards.
GCCCTTCCCCATACGATCCTCCGGTCCAACCAGTGTTCACCAGCCAGCATTTGGCTCCGTGTTGAGCGATCTTGTCTCCCAGCAAGTCAGCGTAAACGCTGGGATGCTGAGCCATGAAGGGCGCGCCAAAACAAGCGCTGAAGGT
>JALHTN010000356.1 GCA_022865865.1 Anaerolineales bacterium | reverse complement strand
ATCCGGGAAGAGAAATCTCTTCAGGATAGGAAAATTCAGCCTCTTCAACCTGCGCATTTTTACAGATATCGATCAGCACTGGACCTGGGCGACCACTGCGTGCAATGTAGAAGGCTTCGCGTACAACCTCAGCTACTTCATCAGCACTGGTTACCAAGTAATTGTGTTTGGTTACCGGCAGCGTGATGCCGGTCACATCTGTCTCCTGGAAGGCGTCGCCTCCAATCAGGTGAGCAGGTACCTGACCCGTGATGCAGACGATCGGTGAAGAGTCCATCATCGCCGTCGCAATACCCGTTACCAGGTTGGTTGCTCCCGGACCTGAAGTCGCCAAAGCCACCCCAACCTTTCCCGAAGCGCGTGCATAACCGTCAGCCATGTGGGCAGCGCCTTGTTCATGGCGTACCAGAACATGGTGCACCGGGTAGTAGAGCATAGCGTCGTATACCGGCATGATGGAGCCCCCGGGGAGTCCAAAGACAACCTCCACACCCTCACGTACCAGACATTCCCATAAAATTTCTGCACCAGTTTTCTTTGCCATATTTGCCTCTCATTCTCCTGGTTGTTGATTCCCATTCATGGGTGTGGTCGGAGTTTCAATTCCAAACCAGCTGCCAGGCCAGCAGTCGTCGAGGGTGATCTACACTAATACTGCTCCGCTGCTTGCGCTGGTCACCATGCGGGAATAGCGGCGCAGCCAGGAGCTGTTGGTCTGAACTTCGAATGGCGGAAGCGCGGCCAGGCGGGCCTGGATGGTTTCCTCGCCGAGTGCAACGTTCAGACTGCGTGCATCCAGGTCGATCTCGATTTGATCGCCGTTTTGAAGGGCTGCGATCGGTCCTCTGGCGGCTGCTTCCGGGCTAACATGCCCGATGCAGACACCGCGCGTGCCACCAGAAAAGCGTCCATCGGTGATCAGGGCAACTTTTTCTCCCAATCCCATACCCATAATGGCAGAGGTGGGGGAGAGCATTTCCTGCATGCCGGGACCGCCTTGAGGTCCTTCGTAGCGGATGACCACCACGTCTCCGGGTTGAACCTGACTGTTGAGTATGCCGTGCATGGCTTCTTCCTGACTCTCATAAATCCGTGCTGGTCCAGAGTGCTGGCGGATATGGTCGGCAACACCCCCAATTTTGATCACCGCCCCTTGTGGAGCCAGATTTCCAAATAATATTGCCAGACCTCCCACCCGTTGGTGCGGATTCTCTAATGGGCGGATGACTTCATGGTCGGTTATGGTCATTCCGGCGATCGACTGGCCGAGGTTTACTCCAGATACCGTGGGCCGATCCAGGTGCAGCGTGTTTCCAGAGCGGGCGATCTCGTTCAATATTGCTGGGATGCCACCCGCCCGGTGTACATCTTCCATGTGCCAGGGACCTGATGGGCTGACCTTGCACAGGTACGGTACCCGGTCAGCAACCAGGTTGATTCTTTCCAGGGGAAAGTCCACCCCAGCTTCATGGGCCAGAGCCAGGGTGTGCAGCACCGTGTTTGTGCTGCCTCCCATAGCCATGTCCAGTGCGAAGGCGTCATCGATCGCCTCAGGGGTGACAATCTTGCGCGGGGTCAGGTCTTTTTCAACCAGGGTTAATATCTGCTGCGCAGCCTGGTCCGCCAGTGAATCCCGCTCTTTGCTCAAAGCCAGCGCTGAACCGTTATAGGGCAATGCCAGCCCCAGCACTTCCAGCAGGCAGTTCATTGAGTTAGCGGTGAAGAGACCGGAACAGGAACCGCAGGATGGACAGGCGAAATCCTCCAGGACTTTCAAGCGCTGTTCATCGATCTTGCCGGCTTTATACGCACCGACTCCCTCGAACACAGAAATCAGATCAACTACCTCACCCTCTGGAGTTTTTCCGGCTGCCATCGGACCACCAGAGATGAAAATTGCGGGGATATCCACCCGCAGCGCAGCCATGATCATGCCCGGAACGATTTTGTCGCAGTTGGGGATGCATACCATCCCGTCGAACTGGTGGGCCTGGATCATGGTCTCCACGCTGTCGGCAATTAATTCCCTGGAAGGCAGGCTGAACTTCATCCCCTCGTGCCCCATGGCGATGCCATCATCCACACCGATCGTGTTGAATTCGAAGGGCACCCCGCCTGCTTCACGCACGGCTTCTTTGACTCGCTTCCCGAACGACTGCAGGTGAATATGCCCAGGCACGATATCGACATACGAATTCACGATGGCGATGAAAGGTTTCGAAAAATCCTCATCCTTTAAGCCGGTCGCTTTTAAGAGTGCCCGGTGTGGGGCTCGCTCATAACCTTTCTTAATCTGGTCTGATCGCATATTTTTCACCGAATAAAAAAGGACTGCCTGTTTTGGGCAGTCCCGGATTTCTCAAGGGGGTAACTTTTGCGCTGAGCCTACACTCTGCAGGTGGCTCTGGCTGCCCAAAGGGGGAGTGGGTTCTCAATTCCCAGAATGAGAACCAAAATAATGGCAACCAGAATAAGAGCGAGCACGTCAAAATTCATAATTAATAAATTTCCTTGCTAATTCAGCGTAGTTTACACATTATTTTTATTCCTGTCTATTGGAAGACTTAACAAAAATAGCCCGCCTTTTTTGTATGAAATGACGAACAGTTTTTTCGTTGATGGATCAATTACGATAGGAATATAATCTCGTACTGCCTGGATATTGATTAACAGATACGCGTTATTATTTATTCCCCATTGAGAAAAAGAATAAATGGAATTTAATTCTGAAAGGTAGAAATTAACTACTTCTGCGAGTACCGCCCAGCATGCGGTAAATATGGAGTGCCAGTTCCACTGCCAGCCGGGTCTCCGGCTTCTCCAAATCCAATCCAGTAATATCGCTGAGCCGCTCCAGGCGGTAGATGAGTGTGTTGCGGTGGATGTAAAGCGCTTCGGAGGCCTGGGTCAGGCTGCCGTTATGCTTGAAATATACCTCCAGGGTCTGTAGAAGTTCTTGACCACCATCATGCGCCAGCAGGGGACCCAGGATTTCCTCTTGAAAGCCGATCAGTGCAGGATTGTGTTCAAATTGGAACAGCAATCGGTAGACCGATAAATCTGGAAAATAGAGGATTTTGGCTTCTTGAAAGCGACGAGCCATTTCAAGAGCTTGACCAGCCTGGCTGAATGATTCCCGCCAGGACGATAATTCACGGGCAGAGGAACCCACGCCGCAGCGGACCGGTGCATCTGGATACTCCTGGTACCCCTGGTCCACGACGGCCTGTCCGAACTCCAATGCCAATTCTGGTCTCGTTGATCCGGGATCTAATTCACAGAAGCACACGATCTCCAGACCCATTGGACTGATAATGGCTTTCAGCCCCAGGCGGCTGATCTCTCCATTCACGATGGTTTCCAGCCGTCTGCGGGATGGGGGTGTGGGTGCATCCCAGGTAAAACGTAATCCGACATGCTCCTGGGTTAAATCCAGACCCACAGCTTGAGCCCACACCTGCGAATCCCGAGGTGAAAGATCCTCCTGGAGCAAGACAGTCAGCAAATCCCCTTTCAGCCGTTTTTCCGCTTCCCTGATCGCTTTGGCGCGCGACATCTCAAGAGCGCATACTCGCATTCCTTGCTCCGCGACCAGGTGGTCAAGGGCATCCAGCTCGCCGGCAACCCCGATCAGCGAGAGGTACCCCCGGGCTACTTCTGCCACCGTGATTGGCACTACCAAACGGGTTAACCCACCTGGCAGGTCCTGGGTCAATATAGAAGGTTGGCTTCCAACCCGGCGGCGATCACCCAGAAGCTCCGGTAGTGAGTCCAAAGATCTCAACTGGTTAACGATGTCTGCCCAGATTGTCGCCAACGCAGAGGAAGCACATTCCACAAGAATTCGCCCCCTTTTATCTTGAACCAGGATTCCCTTTCCAGAAATGTCGGCCATGGTTTTCACTAAACCTTCCAAACCCGAGTCTTCAGCTTCGATTTGGGTGAGTTGAGCGTGAATCCTGGCTCCCCTTTCCTGCAGGGCTGCGCGCTGGTTGATCAGGATGGTGAGCAACAGCCGCTGGGTAGCTTTTAGATCATGGTTTCCTGATACGATTGCCACAGGCAGACCCGCAGGGATGGTGACTGCCTTTGATGGCTTTCTCCCCAAGAAAAGCACCGCCCTTGCCTCTTTCTCATGTGCTTCCATCAGAAGTTCCGCGGTAGCTCCAGCTCCTGGCACCAAGAGCACATCCCCGGCACAGGTTTCTTCAAGAGATATGCAAATCCAGCCTATTGGGTTATCCTCACCGGGTTCTGTTGATAACCAATGCAATGGCTGTGAAAATGCTAATCGAGAGAGTTCTTTTAAACTGGAAGCTGGTGCGTCCATATTCCTTGATCTGATTTTTTGGGAGTCATCCTGGTCAATAAACGTGTTTACCTTACTGAATAATTCTATATCGAGCATTAAATTATAGCACGCTGGATCGGTACCGGATCTTGCGAACAATTCGAACTCGGGTTGGAATTTCAAAGCCAAAGTTAAATTAATGGCCCATTTGAGTATAATCATTGGAATAATCTTCCATATTGAGATGGCGTGATCAGGTATTGAACGTTATCTAACCCATACCAGTAGATTATCTAAGTGAATTAGCGCTGTGGGGTGAACAGGTGAATCACACCTGGCACACACAACGTAGGAGGCAGCCCATGCCAACCCTGATTATGAAATTTGGTGGCACTTCCGTCGGAAGCGCGGAAGCAATT
>JALHTN010000355.1 GCA_022865865.1 Anaerolineales bacterium | reverse complement strand
CCGGCGGGCAATTTTCTGTCCCTGGATCACTCTGGTCACTAAGAACATTACCTGCCCGATCATATTGTCAGTCTCAATTTTCCGGCAGGCTGGCCAGTAATGCTCCTTAAAATCCTGGGCGGAGATCCCCTGCAGTATGGCAGTGGTGGCAGCAGATTTCGCCGTGCGGTAAGCCGCACCAATGCCATCCTTGTACAGGCGGGTAACACCGCTGTCTCCTATGAATACAATGCGGTCATCGTATGGCTGCACTGCCCCGGCAATGTTGATTCGTGGCGAGCAGTTGCAGGATTTGGCGTCGAAATCCCAGGCGGGGGGGAAGACATCGCGCACTTCTGGTGAGTCCATGAAGCTCTGGATCAATTCCTTATCGATATCTTCCCCCAGCAGGCAGACCGACACATAATCTCCCTTGGGTATGATGGCTGCAAATTCCAGGCGTGGAAGATCCAGAAGGAATACGTGCATGGATGAACCCATTATGTCTTGAATTTGCTCTTCTCCCAGGTAATACTCCTGGATGAACGTCTTGGTCGTTTTTGGGGCTTGATATTCAAAATTTAAATTATTAAACAGCTTCCGGGAGGCAGAGTTTACGCCCACTGAAATGGTTACCAAATCATAAGTTTGTGGTTCACCTTTGCGAGTTTTTACCACCGGTAGACTATCTTCCCAGAGCAGCTCATCGACCCGCTCGTTGATCACATTTGCCCCCTTTTCTATGGCCAGGTTCTGCAGGTAGCCATCGAAACTGCCCCATTTAATCTCCTTCAGGTCACGGGGTCCAGGTCCCCTGTAAACAGCGCCAATGCGTTTTTCCCGGAGTGGAGTCTCAATGCGCACACTGCCGACATCCATGTGCAGCATATAGGAATCAATGCCCCGCTGCACTACGGTTGGGGGTAAGTTGATCCCTTCCGCAGCCAAATTTTGAACCAACGACTCGGAGATGATGCCGCCGCACATATTACACCCCACCGGGCCGGGTATTGTGTAATCGCGTGGTTCATAGATATCCACCTGGATATCCAGGCCCATGCGCTCCGCCAAATCCAAGAGAAAAATAGAAAAGAACGAGCCTGCTGGGCCACCACCGATCACTCCCACCCGTGATCCATCATCTAGTTGAAGTTCTTTATCTACCATCGTGTTCCTCCTCGTTGGACGCTATTGCTCATCTTGCTGCAGCCAGATTCCACCAGCAAAGTAATCGGAGACCTGGATTACCTTCCATTGCTGAACAATGGTTTTCGCATATCTCGATGTTAAGTTTCTTAGAGTCACACCTCAGCTTGCTGAAGTTCGATATCCCAAGATTTTTGGGCTCTGGTTCAGATCAATACTTCCTGGGAACCTCATTCTCACCGCGTCGATTATAATCTATGGTGCATTCAAATTTTCAAAGGTTCATCATTGAAAGGACAAAACCCAGAACCAATACCGCTGAATCTGGGTTAATTAAAGGACAATAGCTTGATCAAGAGAGATTAAAACTTTGAAGTTTAAT
>JALHTN010000354.1 GCA_022865865.1 Anaerolineales bacterium | reverse complement strand
TACAGATACCTCGACCCAATTCGGATTTTTAGCAGCCTTCAGCTGCACCTCAACCGGCTTATTATCCGGTGAAAATTTTACACCATTATCGATTAGTTTGCTGACCGCTTCCCGAAGACCAATCCCATCCGCAATGATCGTGATATCTCCAGCAAGGTTTGTATAATTTATTTGGCGATCGGTTCTTTTGGAAGCTTCATCAACAACATACTTCAGGAATTGACCCAACCTGATGGGTGCATACTCAAAATTATAATGTCCTGTGCTTATCCCAGAGGCTAAAACAGCATCCTCGACCAAGCGACATACTTGATTGCCTTCCTTGCGGATAACATTGTAGCAGTTATCGATAAAAGCATCATCATGCCGTAATTTTGAATCTGTGAGTAGCTCCGAATAACCGAGTATTGATGCTAACGGAGATCTGATTTCATGTGATATTTTAGCTAAGAACTCCAGATTATTTGTTTCAATGTTGTCGACATGCTCAAGCATGGCGTAATATGCCTGGATGAATGGAGTTGACTGAATCTCAGTTTCAGAAGAAGTTGGAACCCGGTAAGAACCTGTCTCCACCATTTTCACTAGTGAATCTTCGACATGCTCAATATTTCTTAACGGAAAACTCATCATGCGCAAGATCAGCCAACCATTCAATAGCAGTCCGATAATGAATAATAGACCGATCAAGGTGATTGCTTCAGTGAGGTTGACCAGCTGTCTTGCATATAATAGAAATCCGAGCAAAATGGAGAAGGAGCCTGAGAAAAGAGCAATAGAAATTGAAATCACCATCCGGCGCCGGATGATGCCTGCAATTCCAGTATAAGTTCTAAATTTGATTACGGGTCGCTTTATCAATCTACTCCACCCCAATTTTGAAGATGATCGCGGTTGATCAATGTTCTGAAAAATAAAATCTATGCGAGAATTTTTCCCATAGGTTAATTTTTCCATTATGATTGGCTCCAATAAACTCGTTTATTCAGTTAATTTTCACAGCTATTTTTGACGGCAGTTCAAGATTGATTTCATACTTGGGCAATCATCCATCCGACAAAAGAGAGGTAATCTCATCCCATGACCTGAGTACTACCTTCATCAGTTAATAACGAACCAGGCGAGTATCTGTTACACTTGCTGCTTGGAACTAATCACTAAGATTTAGGATATACAATACTATGGCACAAAAGAAATTTGTACGTGTTATCAACCATGAAACCGGTCAGATCTTGATCAACTCGGCACGCTGGTGTTCGAGCCGTTTATGTCGCTTGCGGGGATTGCAATTTTGTAGAAAACTCAAACCTGGTGAAGCTCTGATTTTAGTCCATGACAAGGATTCAATTGCCACCACATCCATCCATATGTTTTTTGTGTTTTTTCCAATTGCAGCTATCTGGATTAATGGTAAAGGAAAAGTCACCAGTGCACAAATTGCTAAGCCCTGGCGACCTTATTATGCTTCCCCTGAACCAGCAACCTATGTTATCGAAACATCTCCAGATTTCTTAGAAAAAGTTGCTGTTGGCGATAACTTAGATTTTGTGGAACCTGATTGATCAAATAGATTTCAATTAAGCGATATTAGTTGATGTCTCGAAGATATTTGGTGGGAGATCGATATTATTGACCGCGAATTTCTCTGCGAACTTCGGTCTAAGACCGGTTGATTTCAGCTGACCGATCACGCGGCCATTTTGAAAACCTGTTTGTTCATAGACAAATATATCCTGCATTACGATGCTGTCGCCCTCCAGACCTTGGACCTCAGAAACCTGGGTGACTTTTCGGGTCCCATCCCGCATACGGTTCATATGCACGATCAATTCGATTGCCGATGCAACCTGTTCACGGATCGCCTTCAAAGGCAATTCCATCCCAGCCATCAATACCATTGTTTCAATACGGCGTAAAGTGTCTCTGGGGCTGTTCGAGTGGATCGTGGTCATCGATCCATCATGACCGGTGTTCATTGCCTGCAGCATATCCAGGGCTTCGCCTCCACGCGCCTCGCCAACGATGATCCGATCTGGGCGCATACGCAGGGCATTAATCACCAGCTGCCGGATAGTAACCTCACCTCTACCTTCAACATTGGGAGGACGTTTCTCCAGGCGACCAACATGCTCTTGTTTCATCTGGAGCTCAGCTGTATCTTCAATCGTCAATATTCGCTCACGATTGGGGATAAACGCTGAAACGACGTTTAACAATGTGGTTTTTCCAGTACCCGTACCGCCGGAGATCACCAAATTAACCCGTGCCTCAACACAGGCTTTTATGAAAGCAACCAAATTTGGCGAGAAAGTCCCATTAGCGATTAAATCCTGGGCTGTATAGGGAGTGGTCGCAAATTTACGAATTGTCAGCAGCGGACCATCAAGTGACAGGGGGGGAATGGTAGCGTTTACAC
>JALHTN010000353.1 GCA_022865865.1 Anaerolineales bacterium | reverse complement strand
TAATTGACATCCCGGTAGCGGACATTTAACGCCGAAAGCCAGAAGCCAAATCCCAGTGCTGTCAGCATCGCCAGGAAGAGAAAGGCGGGTAAAAACAGGACAGTTGGTGAAGGTGGCATCCGGAAGTAGATCATCAATCCTATCAACACGATAAATCCAAATCCAAAATCAACCAACCCAGATAAGACACTGGAAATGGGAATCACCATCCGGGGGAAATATACTTTTGTAACCAGATTGGTATTCATTACCAGGCTGGTAGATGATTTATTGATTGATGATGCAAAATAAGCCCAAGGCAGGAGGGCTGCATAGGAGAAGATTGGATAAGGGACCTCGCCTGAAGGTACTCCCAGGAGGTTTCCAAACAAGAACGTGAAAACTACCATGCTCACAACAGGTTGAAGAATCACCCAGGTGACACCAAGGGCAGTTTGTTTGTAACGAACCTTGATATCTCTCCAAACCAAAAAATATAACAGTTCTCGATACTGCCATAATGCACCTAGTTGGAGTGAGAACCACCCTTTTGAGGGTTGAATTATCGTTTGGTGTTTAATCGCTGGGAGATTTTTTGCCATAGAGTTCAATTATCCTCTGAATGGTAAATTCTTGCAAAGAAAAATGACTTGTAAATATGAAAGGAAATTTCAGATCGACACCAATACAGGATCAATGAAATCAACGAGTTTAAACGATCGAGTAGATTTATTCGGTGCATAAAAGCTGTTCCTTAAATAAATCGGGAACTCTTTTTAGCTTGGAAATCTTTGTACGTTGAATGATGATGGTGAGGATTGGATTCCGATATACCTGAGGATAACTCTTTGGGTTAACTCCGTATCCACCGAACAATGATGACGATCACGATCAGAACGATTAATCCGATTGCAGCAGGAGCAACAATGCCGATCCAGGAGGAGCTGCCTGAATTCCCAGTTTCCTCAGTAAATTGAACTGGTGTTTCATTAGTAATTTCGCTCGTTGGAGCGGGATCGGTTTTCACTATTGTGGGTACTGGTATCTGGGTGGCAGTTGGAACCGGTGTTGCTTGCAGAACCGGTGTTGGTAAAATTTCAGGAAATTCGATGGTGTGATTTGCGAATATCATTTGGTAAACTTGGCTTCCATCCAGAGAAAAGTCGGAATTCAAGAGAGCAACACCAAGATTTCCATTATCGGAAAAATCACTCCCAATTGAACGGATTTCCGTCACTGGTGAAAATTGGAGATCATATCTGGGTTCTGCACTCCAACTGCGTCCATCGTACACCCAGTGCTGTAATCCGTACGTGTCTAAACCGGCTCGAACAACCAGCAGTAAGTGCAGCTGTCCAGTCTGATCGGATGACAGACTGGGATTTCCAACGATCTCCCCAAATACAGAAACGGGTGCGATGCGTTCCCAGGTTTCACCGCCATCGATTGATTGTTCATGCCAAATTGTGGACCCGCTGCCTCCCTTCTGCTGCCAGACTCGCTGAACAGTATTGGTTCCTGTACCTACAATTTCACTCCAGACGACCGGACCATCAACAACCAATGCGCGATCTGACCAGGATAATCCTGCATCACTTGAGCGGGCGTAATACAGCTCCAGGGGACCCTCACCTGATGGCAGTGAATAACGAGTCCAGACAATATGCAGGTCCCCGTTTTCGGTCATCGCAAGGCTTGGATTATCAACCATTCCCCATTCAGCTTCCTGGGCATTAACCACTAACCTGGATTCCGTCCACGTCTGACCCGCGTCTTCCGATTTGGTGAAATAAATACCGCGCTTTTCATTGAGAGGGATCGCATAGGAAACGTAAATAACATCATCCCCATCGATCAAAATATCCGGGGAGCTGCCAATCGGCAGTGGAGAGGGTAAAGAAAGCGGGGTTGACCAGGAAGTAGGGATGAAAGCCTGGCGGTAATCCGCCTGGCTGAAATAGATTTCCCCACTCTTTCCACCACTCCAAACGATAGATATCTGGTTTTCTGAGTCAATACCCGCATCGATCTGTTCAGTTTTCCCAGATGATGAAGCCAGAATCTCTGCCGGGGGTGACCACTGTCCGTCTTGCCTCGCCGAGTAATAAATGCTTTTCCCAAGACTTTCGGGTGCCAGGTTTTCGGACCTGCTCCAGAATAAATGGGCTCGATTTTGATTATCAGTGATGAATTTCGGTGATGATAACTTTACATCATCTGAAGCAACATCTTCCAGCGTTCCCCAACCAGATTCTAATGGAAACCACGCACTGACGTCCGATAACTGTCGTCTCATCGACCACATATCTTGACCAATGCCTTGGTCACAACCAATCACATTCATGGATGCTGATTCATTCTGTACCAGCTGCAGGCAGCCTAATTGGATTGGATTTTGAGTGTCCGCATCAATAAAAGCTGTCAGGGGTTCTTCCAGTTGCGGATCACTCCAACGACTGCCATCCCAAGCCAGGAAGTAAACTTGGTCAGATTTTCCCATCACGATGGTGTGCTCTTCTCCTGGAACGATTTGAACTTCTTCAAGACAAATCGGGGTGCTGCCATAGATGGGTTGGCGCAGGCTCCAGGTTTCCCCTCGGTCTTGGGACCATTGGTAGTACTGGTTGCAAAACGAATCCGTTTCACCCATCCGCCAGAGCAGCATTACCTGGTCCCCATTTGCATCCACCATGACATTGGACGGTCCCGAACCTATAATCCCTGGTTGAGGTTGGTCGATCTCGACTGGGGTACTCCAGGTTTTTCCATCATCATCAGAAGTCGCCAGATAAATGCGTTCACGCGGGCGGTTGTCCCAGGCGACAAATATCCGCTTTTCTTCACCATCGACGCTGGTGGAAACATCTACATTGGAGTTAGATAAATCGAGCGACCGAAAATATGGAGAGGCATAAAGCAAGGTCGGTCTAAGCCAGGTGCTGGTTCCATTTCTCAAGCGGCGATAATAAATGCCAGCAGGTACTGCTTCACTGTCGAGGGAATTCACATAACTTAGATGGAGATCACCATTATCGTCCAAGGCAACATCAAAATTTATAACGGATGTATTTATCAATGCGCGTGACGTCCAGTTGGCCGAATTTGGAAAAGCAGACTCTCTTCCTCGACTGTAAAAAAGACGGTTATCGATGTCCGTCCAAAAAGCATGGATGTAGCCATTCGTGTCTGCTATCAGATAGGGGACAGCATCCCTGGAGGGTAGGGTCACCGGCAGGGGATCGCTCCACTCGATACCATCACCAGATGAATACACTAAGCCAGCAAATTCATCCAACCAGAGTACATGGAATACCCCTTCCCCATCTACTACCATTACCGGTTCACTGGCTGATCCAGATTGAGATAAATTGGTTGGATCTGACCAGTTCACTGTTGATTGTGCTTTGACTCGTGATGCAGGATTTCCGCTAGCCAGAAGGAGCAGCAAGATTATCCCTAGCAAGATCAAAAATGTTTTCTTATTTTTCATGGTGCGCTGGGCAAAATTCATTGGTTTTATTATCTCCCTATTCAAGGGTCACTGGTTTCCAGGTTCAATATTTGTGCCATTTTTATTGCCTGGTCAGCCAAATCAGGGCGCTTGTTCTCCCCCCACCACCAGGCATACGCTTCCATCTCGTCCTTGGCTTCGTCGATCCCTTCCAGCAAGGAGGCTGCCTGATCTAGATGACCATTCCAGACATAAACATAGCCTAAGGATTTTCTAATTCCGTTATGTTCCGGATCAATCTTAAGTGCTTGCTCTAGTTCTACCTGTGCAGCATCGAAATCTCTCATCTGCATGGCGATCAAGCCGGACCGGTGCCAGGCTGTCCGCTGGTCAGGATCGACTGACACAGCCTTATCAAAGAGCTGCTGCGCAGGTTCTAATGGTGAAACATCGCTGTCGGCATTCCACTGGTCTTTTGGCCAATTTGCTAATTCCCATTTTGCCATCTGGGCTGCTCCCAAATTCGAATACCAGCTAGCAAAAATTGGTTTTCGAAAGATGGCGATTCCAGCAAGGGTGAGGATGACCACAATACTCGGAATGATGATCTTATTGAGTGCTCTACCCGAAACATTTTTTCGAGGATCATCTGATTCAGCCCTAGATTCCTTATCTGACACCACAGGGTAATCCCCAGCCAGCAGGAGCGCCATGCCAGGTACTAACAAAAGTAAAGGTGAGCCCAGATCCCCGTAAAGTGGGTCATCGACCAGACCATGAAGCAGGATTACAAAAGTGCTGATGATAACCGCTGCGGATAGTCGTGTGGTTAATGTTGATTTTGGTGACGATCCCGCTTTTGCCATTAGCAGCCAGGCTGCACTCACGATGATCACCAGAATTGCTAAACCACCCAAGAATCCCTGCTCAAAAATCACATCCAGATAAAAATTATGGCTGTATGCAAACAGGAAAAAGGGTGTTACCAGCATATATTGCGAATATTGACCCGGAAAACTGCGCAAGCCTCCACCAGTAAAAGGATAATCTCCAATCAATTTACCGGTATTGACTGCCAGATCATAGCGGCTTCCACCAGTCGGAAGCCCGGGTAATCGTTCTGCTAACTCCACAACCCCACCAGGGAAAATACTGATCACCCAAAGGAGCGGCAGGAGAATAATGAGCAGCAGGAGCCCAAACAATAATATCGGTGATTTCTTTGCTTTGAGCGATAAATACATACTAAATCGCCAAAGCAGCCACAATCCAATTCCAACGAAAAGAGCAAGCCAGGCACCCCTGGAGCTTGATAAGAACAAGGCAGTTAATATCACCATACCCATTCCTATTGAAAGAATGGTTTGGACCAGGTTCCCCTTTCTCCAGGCGTGGATACCCAGCGCGAACGGTATGGGTGCCAGGATGGCCAGCAGCCCTCCAGCAAAATTTGGGGTTAAGACCATCTTATTAACCGATGGGCGATTTGCCATGATCCAATCTCCAGCTCTTTTAATCAGCTCAAGATCGCTGGATTGCGTATGCCAATCGTTCGTTAAGAGAAAGATGATGGCGATGAATACCCCCATGAGCCCTACTAGGCTAGCAACAACCCCCAAATTCGCCCTTGGTTGGTTTACCAGTGCAACAAAAACTGCAACTGCCCCAATGATCACCCATAATTTTTCAATGGCTGCTTGGTGATCATAAGCCGCCCAGACACCAATTGCAGCAGTAATTACGATTAACCCAATTGGAATAACAAATGCTGTTTTTTCGAAAGTTATCCGGCCCGATATCAGGCGGAATAGCCAGGGGAGCAGGATTAAGATCACCAGCCAGCCTCCCCATTGGGGCTGAATAAGGATCAACGCTCCGATAGCGGTTGCGAAGATAAACTCAGATAAAGCAAACCAACGGTTGTTGACCAACTGCTGCATAGGAATCAATCAGTAGATTGAATATCACGTTGTGATTGCCATGTCAGGTGCTGAATGCCAACACTCAAAGCACTCTTGAAGGTCGAGAAATCTGACAAAAGCATCTTGATATAGGTCAGTATTGGGCCTGGTCGAAAAGCCCATTCACGCCAAGCTCGTTTCTGCCAGTACAGCAATCGCTCAGCGGATAATTCAGGATAATCAAGAACTGTACCCTTATCCATATCAACCTGCTCCCAGCGTGTTCCAGAGCGGAACCAGCCGTTCTCGACTACCTCGAAGAAGAAAGGAGTCCCGGGATAAGGGGCAGCAACATGGAAGAGGGCAATGTCCAAGGGCAGCTTCTTCGAAAATTCAATCGTCTCTTGGATGGATGCCTCGGTTTCCCCGGGCAGGCCGATAATAAAGTAACCCCAGTTCTTGATCCCGGCTTTCTTTGCCGACCTCAAAGCTCTTTCTGCTTTGGCAGGATCAGCACCCTTATGAGCATGTTTAAGAATTTGTTCATTCCCACTTTCGATACCCCAGGATATCAACCAGCAGCCGGCCTCCCCCATCAGCTGCAGCATCTCCTCATCCACAAAATCAACCCGGCTGTTGCACATCCACTTTAAATCGATCTCCTCAGCAATCATCCGCTGACAAAGTTCAACGACTTGCTCCCGGTTGACTGTGAATAAATCTGCATACATATGGATCGTGTTGATGCCCATTTTTTTCAGCTGCCAAAGCTCCTCCATGATCAACTCAGGGGAGCGCAAGCGTGCGCTGAACTGGTACGAAACATGCTTTATGCAGTAAGTACAGCCTGCAGGGCAACCGCGACTCGACACAATAAAAGTAAAGGGACCTTTGATCATGGGCATGCGGTACTTCTGGAGTGGGAGCAGCTCATGCTTGGGGATGGGGAGATCATTTAAATCCTTGATAAATGGGCGTGGAAAATTAATCACGATCTCATCCCCATTTCTCCATGCCAGACCTTTGATCTTGTACAGGTCAACTTTCCCGTCCTCATCCAGAGCGGGTTCGTAGAGTGGATCATGTTCGCTGAACAAATGCTTTATCTGCTCGGATCGTTCAGCGAACTTTCCTTCCAGGTTATCCAGTAAATCGCGGATGGATAAATCAGGTTCCCCGACCAGTACATAATCCAGATTGGGGTAGGGACGCAGCGATTCACGCGGAATTGGGGTTACATGGGTGCCAAAAGCGATCGTAACTGCCCCACGCGCTTTCGCCAAAAAACAGCCGTACATATCATTTTCTAAGGTCGGTGCAGTGACTTGGGTGAGATAATATTTGGGTTGGTATTTGTCGATCAGGATTGAAAACTCCTTCCAACCCATACGCTCGGCATTGGCATCGATGATTATTAATTTATAAGCCGGATGCAGTAAAGCTGCCATTTGAGCCAGCGAGACCTGCGGCCAAACCATATTCTCTCTGGTCCTGCGCCCAACGCGATGCTGTGTGCGGATCCACAATCCCCCATCTGGTGTCGGTGGGTTTACCAGCATGATATCCACCGCATCTTCAGATTTCGGCGCATTGAGAGCCTGATCCCGCACGATATCATCCGCGCTTGGAAATTTTGCCATGCGCAGTTTTGGAATCCTGCGAGTCCCAAGATTATCCTTTAATTCCACTTCACCTTGAACCATTACCTGAGCTCCTAATGTATATACCAATTCTAATCTTTACCGTTAATATTAAATTATGATCCAGCGGAAAGACCCATGTCCTTGCGGGTCATTTCACCCCTCTGGCTCAATTCTTCTAACACTCGCATCAGTATCCAGTATATGATCAGCTGGACACCAACCAGGATAAACATGGCACTGCCTAAGAGATATAACCACAACCTGGCGATTTCCCAACCGCTCACACCCAGAACAGTGCTTACGCCGCCTAATAATAGACCCGCTACTACCGCTCCCAAACCGATCCAACCAAAGTAGTGATCTAATGAAGGGTTAAAAATCGGTTTTCCAAATAATCCTTGCCGGATGGGTTCCTTGTAAAAGAGTGACACCAGATAATTGAAGGTGCTGCCCAATGCAAAAACGCTAATCCCGGTGATCCCAGCCACCATGGCCGCGTATATAGCAGATACACCCCAGGGACCCAAAGAGGTTACACCTTGGGCGCGGGCCACGATCAATGCGATTGCGACCGCCAATGCAAAAAGGATTCCAATCAGACCAATGATTCCCAGTATTCTAACCGGGTTGTAGGTCAGCACTGTCCAAACCATGGATTGCAGGAATAAGGTACCATCGCGCACCACACTCAATTTCGAGTTGCCAACCCGCTCGTCATAAGGGATCGGCACCTCAGCCATCTTGATACCTTCGTGCACCGCCCTGGTGCTCATCACCGGTGTTAGATTGAGCCCATCGGGTAGTGGGTAGATGCGCTCCAGAATACTGCGCTTGAAAACTCGCATTCCGCTGGCAGAGTCTGATACTTTCTGGCGACCTAAAATAGTCAGCAAAGTGGCAAAGAAGAAATTGCCCACCCGGCGTGTCAAAGGCATCTTGCTGTCCGTACCAGATAAGCGTGTCCCGATCACAAGTTCGCTGCCGTTAAGCGCCTTCTGGCAGAGCTGAGGAAAATATTCCGGCGGGTAAGTTCCATCGGCATCGAGAAAGCCGATCAACTCACCATTAGCTTTCGAAAAGCCTGTTTTTAGGGCTGCCCCGTAGCCTCTGTTCTTTTCATGGCGTATCAGCCGCACGCCATCTATCCCTCCAGCAACTGCAGCGGTGTTATCTCCTGAGCCATCATCAACGACCAGCAGTTCAAGATCCTCAACCCCGGATTCCTTTAAACTTTCTTTAACCGATAAGACTCGCTCGGCGATCTCGGCGATTCCATTTTCTTCATTGTATGCAGGTATGACAACTGAAAGTACCGTCATTTGTTCCTCCCCATCTTTTGATGATAAATAATTCTTTCTTTCTCGATTTCTTGCTGCTTACCAATATCGCGGATTGGTTTTGCAGGAACACCAGCAACCACTGAATGGGCTGGCACGTCTTGGGTAACCACAGATCCGGCAGCAACCACTGCACCCCTTCCAACTCGCACTCCATCAGTGATGATCGCTCCTGAACCTAACCAAACATCGTCCTCAATCCGGATCCCCTCTGCTGTGATGCCTTGATCCACAAAGGGCTGTTCCGGATCATCAAATACGTGATTAACTGCAATTATTTGGGTGAAGGGTGAAGTGTATACCCTATCACCAATTTCAACACCTCCTTGACCCCGGATCACGGTGTACTCACCAACCAGGCTATCTCTACCGATTTTTATCCCCGAATCCGGCAAATCCCGGAAGTTATAAACGTGCAGGACGGCGCCATACATGATAATTGTATTCTCGCCAATCTCAATCCCCTGTGGACAGGCATGCAGGTAGGTATTTTGATCTAGATAAACACCATTCTGCAAATGAATGTTATCAGCCATTCGCAGCCGCACATTGTTTTCGATGGCTGCCCAACCATCCATATTGAGGATCAAACGATAAAAAAATCCGCGCAATCCCAAGCCGATCACAGTTGGTACCCAACCAAATAAAAGGTAAAGGGATTGTTCAACAATATATCGCCAGCTGCTTGAAGCTTGACGACCCAAATACAGGCGCAATCCAGCCATCATTTCAGGGAAACCTAAATCCGAAGCAGAGCTTCATATTTATTCGGCCGGGACTCCATTTCATTTGCATTAATTGAGTCCTGGTCATTTCTCCCTATTTCCTAGGCTGCTGGTTTGTGATCTGTTGAGTATAATAATGGCCATGAAGCCAGCATTATTTCTCGATCGGGATGGTGTGATTATTGATAATCGCCAGGATTATGTGCGTACTTGGTCCGATGTGTTTGTCTACCCCCAAGCCCTCAGCGCTCTGGAGAAAATCGAATCTAGTCCGTACAAGATCTTCATTATTACGAACCAGTCTGCGGTGGGAAGAGGGATTATCTCTCATGGCGCTGCGAGTGAGATCAATAAGCGGCTGGTCAAGGAAATCAAGGCCTCTGGTGGCAGAATAGATGGGGTGTTCATGTGTCCCCACACACCGTTGGAAAATTGCAAGTGCCGCAAACCCGAACCGGGATTAATCCTGGAGGCTGCCACCAGGCACTCAATAGAGTTAAGCACCTCGATCCTGATCGGAGATGCTCTCAGCGATATCATCGCGGGGCAAACAGCAGGTGTTGCTCAGAATGTTCTCGTCCGTACTGGGCGCGGGCTGGACCAATCCGTACTCCCCTTAGCCAGCCAACTTCCTGATTTCCTAATCTATGAATCCTTGTTTGATGCATTGGAGCATCTGTTTCCGGAACTGTTTGATATCCCCTAAATCATCCATAATTTCCAGCGCTGCTGCCAGGATGAATCAGATCCAATCCGAGGTTCCCGCACCAGGTTACCAATAAACTTCTGGAGTGATTAATCGAGCGAGGATTTTTCCTCTTCAAAGCGCACTTTTGCCAGAACTGTTAGCGTAGGTTCTTCCATGACCATTTCCATGGCTTTGTCACGTAAGGCTTTGGTGATCAAATGCTCCAGCACCAGGTGAATATCCTCGACCTGTTCAATGCTGTGGCTGGGAACATGCAGATCGATATCCACCATTGAACCCAACTCCCCACTTGTAAAACCAGTGAAACCTCTTGTTTTAGCACCCATATTATTGGCGAAATGCATAGCATTGATCACATTGGGTGAATTCCCGCTGGTGGAGATACCAATCACCACATCCCCCGGTTGGAGATGGTTGCCCAGCTGTTGTGAGAATACATTCTCATAACCTTCGTCATTTGCCAGGGCAGAGAATAGGGCCATGTTGTCAGTCAAGCCCATCACTCGAAAATTCGGAGTCCCCTGGACCCGCGTATTCTTGCCCAGGTCACAAACAAAATGGGAGGCCGTCGAAGCACTGCCGCCATTCCCCAGGATGAATACCTGCCGGTTGTCCAGCCTCGCTTCGTGCAAGATGTCCAGGACCTGTTCGATCACCTCTTCAGAAAGCTGATCTAAGGTCATCTTGAGCTCATCGATATAAGTATTTACGAAATTCATAATACCTCCTAAATATCCCCCCCACCAGGGAGGAGCCTCCTCGAATGTTCCAATAAAATTTTACTGAATGGGATTAATTACCCTTCCGCTTCTGCTTCTTTAAAATACTCCACCGTCTTTGTCAGTCCTGCTCCCAGTCCAACAGAGGGCTGCCAATCCAATTCCTGAGCAGCTTTATTCGCTTCCAGGTAGATCCTGCGGGTTTCACCAACCTTTGCTGGACCGTGGACTGCTGAGAGTGGGTATGCGGTGATTTTCTTCAATTCTTCGTAGACCTCGTTAACCGTGGTCCCTTTTCCCTCTCCCAGGTTGAAGATCGTATTGCATTTTTCAGTGGTCAATGCCAGGAGATTCGCTCGGGCACAATCCGCAACATAGACAAAATCGCGCTCCTGTTCTCCATCTCCATTGATCACTATCTGATCGCCCTTCAGCATCAAGCCTGTAAAAATCGCCACCACCCCTGCCTCTCCATGCGGGTCCTGGCGAGGTCCATAAACATTTGGATAGCGCAGGACCACGTAATCCAAGTCATACAGCTCGTGGTACATATACAGGTAATGCTCCACCGTATGCTTGCTGGCTCCGTATGGACAAATGGGATTGATCGGATGCGCTTCATCACAGGGCAGGTATTCGGGTTCCCCGTAAACCGCACCACCGGTAGAGATGTAGATGACGCGCTCGACAGCATGCTGGCGGGCAAGTTCGATCAAGTTGATCGAACCCAATACGTTTACATCCGCATCAAAGAGCGGATCATCCACAGAACGGCGTACATCCATTTGAGCGGCGTGATGATCAACAATTTGCGGTTTTTCTTTTTCGAAAACCTCTGCTAATTCCGGACTGCGGATGTCAACTTGATAGAAAGTCGCTGCGGGGTTTAAATTTGAGCGGCGGCCAGTCGATAGATCATCGACAACGACAACTTCGTGACCATTAGCGATAAAAGTATCCACTACGTGGGATCCAATAAAACCAGCGCCCCCGGTAACCAAGATCTTCACTTTATAGCTCCTTATGGGAATTTTGATATGACCTAATTCTAATACGCCCCGCGGCTTCTGAGAACAGCTGGAATGGTTTGGAACAGCAATTGGATATCCAACCAGATGCTCCAATTCCGAATGTAATGCATATCCAACCGTACTCGCTCTTCATAAGTCACATCAGACCGCCCACTGACCTGCCACAGCCCGGTTAATCCAGGTCGCACGGTCATCAGATTCAAATCCCACTTCTTATATTTATCCACTTCTGCTGGAGTGATGATGCGCGGACCCACCAGGGACATCTCTCGCCGCAACACGTTGAACAGTTGAGGCAGCTCATCCAGGCTTGTTTTACGTAGAATATGGCCCACCAGGGTAACCCGCGGATCTTCCTTTAATTTGAAATTCTCGGCCAACTCCTCCTTCAACTCCGGATAGGAGGAGAGAATTTCCTCTCCGTTTTCATGCATGGTTCTGAACTTGAAGGCATCGAATTCCTTGCCATGCATGCCCATCACCCGCCGGCGATGGATCACAGGACCTGGAGTCTCTAATTTTACTGCCAGCGCAATAAACAGCATGATCGGTCCTAAAAGCACCAGCGCGGGTATGGTCAGCAAAATATCTAAAGAAAATTTGAGCAATTCATCAAATCCAGTTAACCTGACTTTATTAACACCTACCAGGGGTACATACGCAAACTCTTTGACCGTCAGACCCGTGGTGATGATCTCGTACAAACCGGATGACATGCGCACATTGACGTTGCTCGAGATGCCATACTTCTGAAAGATGTCCAGCATTCGGTCCCGGGAAGAGATCGCACTGCTGGCCAAAATCAGCTCTTCAATATCATACCGCTCGATCAGGTCTTCCAGGTTATCCACGGTCCCCAAGACGTATTGGTCTCGTAAAAGCTGGGTTCCAACAGCCAGTTTCTTATCGACAAAGCCCATGATGTGAAAACCTGAGGCCCGTGATCCATTCAGCTGCTCAGCCAGGGATATGCCTTCATTGTTCGCACCAATAATTATAGCTGAAGCCAGATAATAGCCTTTCCGTCTTAATGCATAGATTACCCGGCGCATTGAAAAACGACCACCTGCGGTAAAAAGGAAGGAAAAAATCCAGGCCATCATCAACCAGCCCCGGGCGAGGATGAAATTCGGATCCAGGAAGCCTACTGCGATGATCAACATCATCCCAAATGTGAGCCCATTGAAAACCATGGAATACTCTTTTGTGCCACCCAGCAGTTTTTCCCGGTCGTATAATCCCAGCACCATGAAGATGACCAGCATGGCTGGGATCAAAAAAGTGGCTACATTCTGGTAGAAACCAAGATTCGGGTCAAGGTTCTGGAAGAAAACTCTGAAGGATACCTGGAAGCGAAGATAATATGCCAGGCGGAATGCCAAACCGAGCATCAGGATGTCGACCCCCACCAAACTGGCAATGTACAGCCGCCACTGCAAATGGCGCGGAACACTTGCCGAAGCTTTACGGATTTTCACTTTTAATGGTGTATCGACAAAATAATGCGCACTAGACTGAGTTGATTGCATCCAATTTCCCTCCGCAAGGAAGTCCCACTAAGCCATTCCCGTGACATGCTCCGCCCTTCCGACAAGAGCCAGTTACCGGAAATAGAAATAATTCTGACATGGACCTGGCCGTAATATTCCCTTTTGATTCACCTGGGTCCAATTTGTATCCATGTTGTTTCGGATAAGCCTCTCATCCGGCCAATTGGTGATATCTAGATAATTTTGGTGTTAATTATCTAGTACCAACCAATAAGAACGAATTTAATCCAATTTCGTTACACCGTCTGGTTGTGCTGCCCTAAGGATATTGAGAGCCTTCCGATGGTCAGGTCTTCGTTTGTCATTCTCTATAACGAATCGCAATCTTATAAGTTACACTTTTAAGATTACCTTCCCTACCTGGGATCTCTCCTTACAGACATGCAAAACCGGATTGTGGCAGGGCTTGAGTGGCACACCTTAAAAGTTTTTTCCCAACACTCCCCATGGATACCCGCTTCCACAACCCACGTGTATTAATATCTATCTTAATAAACGCAGTAATGCGAGAAATGTTACTATTTTTCTGGGTTTTTTTTGGTTTTTGCTCTGGTTCCTGAGCAACAAAAAAGACGCCCTGTGAGGGCGCCCTTCAATATTTATTGCTCGTGAGCTAATAAAACCAGGATCAGCTCTGCGGGTAATCCGAATTTACTCTTCCATGCTCAGTTCTTATGTCTCAGCACCCATTTGCATGGCAGATTGTGCGTATTCTTCCCTCTTTTCCCTTCTTTCCCGGGCCAGCTGAGCAGGATCCTTGAAGGGTTCATCAATCCGATTCAAGCGGGAAGAATTCATGCAGATGATCGTCACCAGTAAAGCAGAAAACAGGATCCAGGCGGCACCGATTGAGATTATTATGACAGTCATGGCATACTCCTTACATCAATTTTCGAGTAGCAAACCAATTATTCCTAAATGCGATTTTTTCATTGTGCCAAACTGTCCAACCAGGAAGTTGTCAGCTTAGGCAGCCCGGCCATCATGCAGGTAAGTACCTGTTTAGATCCGTAACTTTGCGTCCTTGTTTTTCAACAAGTTTGCCTTTTCTGTGCTTGCACCAGATTATAAGGTTCTGGCTTTCCATTTGCAATAGTAAATATATCCTAATTAACGGATGATTCCAATAGCTGTGACTTGCAGTCCTGTTAGAAGGTCTCACACCTATCACAAATGTTCATTGAATTCGTTTTTTGAGACGGCTCTGAATTTCAAACAAACTTCCTTGAATACACCAAGCTGTCAATACACCGGGTAATTCAATTAAGTATAGTAATCCTTATAAGGGATTAACCTATCAGCAATACGTTATGAAGTATAATCAGGGCTGGGCGAGATTTTACGGGAGATTGATCGATTTCAACCCGATCAACCCATGCAGATCTTAATTCATCCACATACTGAATTGTTTTCATGAGCTTCTATTCCACAAAGATTCGTAAATATTGGTTCCCTTTCATCATCCTGGCGATCATCGTCCTGGCTGTCGGTTGGATCGTGGCCGGGGTTATCTACCCCAGCAATGTGCAGGGCAATGACCAGGAATTACCCACCCCCATCCCCCCCACCGCAACTGACTCACCCACTGGTACTCCAACCTCATCACCAACCGCGAAGCTCACCAGCACTGCAACCACCAATGCAGCTACGGCGACGCCCACCTACAACTGCACCTACAGCATGTATTATTGGTCCACAAACTCAGGTGCCTGGGTGATCGAAAACCTGCTGCTGGGCAACCTTTC
>JALHTN010000043.1 GCA_022865865.1 Anaerolineales bacterium | reverse complement strand
ACATCCGTGTTCATTCTCGCTCCCATCTTATCTGCTAATTTGGGTATGAACCCCTCGATTGCCATACAGTTCTTGGAATGATCGCGAAACCTCTACTGATAATTGATAGATGACCTAACCTGTTCAATCCAGGTGGAAGAACATACCCACCTGTGAATACCATAAGCCTGACCACAAATCCAATAATAAATTTCTTCCTGCGCTGGATAATGATCTCCGTTTTCAAAGCCAGTATTAGAGAGTGATTTTCCAATTGATTTCCAAGAATTCGTAAGGGTGGATAATCATTGGCTGGCTGGAGGGGTGAACGGTTACACACTAGATTCTGCTGCTCTAACCGGGGGCCGGGCTTTTGGTGCGGAGGGACCACGACGTTTGCGGCCCCGCTTGGGTCGCACCCAGCCGTGACAGTGTTTGAAACTCATTTCACTGCCGCAGGGGCAGCGATCATCGGCTTTGGCTTTGCTGAAGGCGGCCGAGAAGTGCGCCTCCCTCTCCGCCACGATCGCCATCACATCAGAGGCCGGGCGACCGGAGCGCATCAGCATGGTGAGGATTTTTAAAGGTTCGTTAACACGGTGAAAGAAACCTTTGTATCCGGCACACAGATAATTGAGGCCGGGCTCACCGGTGGGGGTTTCGATGAACCTGTTTTTGGGGCATTCACCATGGCATGCGAAGCGCACATCGCAATCCAGGCAGTACTGCGGCAGCGAATCACGCTTATCCAGCCCGAACCTGGTTTGCTCGTCAGAACCAACCATCTGGAGCATATGCTCATCTTTGATATTGCCCAGCAAGTAATCAGGCTCGACGAAATGGTCGCAGGAGTACAGGTCGCCATTGTGCTCGAGAGCTAACCCAAAACCACAGGTCTCTTCGAAAACGCACATGCCCGAGGAGGGCAGCCCCATCCAATTGCGGGCAGCTGCCTCAAAGGTCTGGACGAACATTTCCCCAACGTCCTCCCGGATCCATTCATCGAAGACCTGGATCAGAAAGCGCCCAAATTGTTCGGGCAGCACCGATCTTTCGGTAACCCTATTGCCTACCTGGTAAATATTGTATCCATCCGGATTGACACGTTCGATCACCGGGATGAACTGGATCCACTTGGTGCCGACTTCATCCCGCAGGAAGCGGTAAATCTCCCTGGGATGATCGCCAGTGACCCGGTTCACGGTCACCAGGATGTTGTACTCAACCTGGTGTTTTTGCAGCAAGCGCAATCCCCGCATGACCCTATCATAGGTGCCTTGATTGCCCTTATCCACGCGGTGGGCATCGTGCATGTGACGGGGACCATCCAGGCTCAGGCCGATCAGGAAGTTGTTTTCCTTGAAGAACTCACACCACTCGTCATCCAGCAGGGTGCCGTTGGTCTGCATGGTGTTCTCGAAGGTCATGCCAGGTTTGCGGTACTTCTCCTGGAGTTCAATTGCCCTGCGGTAGAAGTCCACCCCCATCAAGGTCGGTTCGCCGCCCTGCCAGGCAACGGTGACATCTGAACTGCGGTGTGCCTCGATCAACTGCTGGATATACGTTTCCAATGTCTCTGCGGACATGCGGAACTTGCTGTCCGGGTAGAGCAGCTCCTTATCCAGGAAGAAGCAGTACGAGCAGGCCAGGTTGCAGGTGGCACCGCTGGGTTTGGCGAGTACGTGTATTCGGGGTGGAATGGGTTTATTTGGCATCGCTGTATTATATCGCAGCGGGCTGCTTGCTCCATCACCAGCCACAGCAGCACGGACAGGTGCAGATTCCTGCTTAAGGAGAGTCGATTCCTCAGGCAAATCCTGGTTTACATTCAATTAGCATACGTTTACCCGAACGCCAGTGTCCAGTGGATACTGATCGTCCAGAGGGTAATGGAGGAAAGGAGCTGCCGGGAAAAGCAGCCCCAGATGCCAAAATTCTTTTTGGAGGGAGTGATATTCTAAGGTTGGGTCGCTGTGGTGAGAACCAATCTACCGCAGGCGCACTTCTAATCGTTAAGTAAAAACTCCAGTGCTTTATCCTTTATTGCCTGCATCGTATCTGGATCGACTGCTTCAGGTGCAAATTCTACGATCAAGCTGAGTTTTCCAGCACAAGTCACTGCTCCTAAAACTAAATTGACATTCGTCAAAGGAAAGGCGCCGCCAGGCTGCATGATCAAACGATCTAACTCTAAGGCTCCGTACTCTCGCGGAAAATCCATGCGGGTGAGATTGGTCACCGCAGTCCCCATAATGATCTGATCCAGAGATTCCATCTTGTCTCGTTTGAGCAGGGATAGGACGACATCATCTTTTTTGCTGAAGGTAGATAATTTGCTGTACCTTGAAGAATCTAGCGGGACAAGCCCGCCCAGTTTTTTGAAGTTTATGGCTTCAATAATGGCTGGTTCAAGATAACACCACTGAAGAAAATCATTAAATAGATTTTTATTCGTAAACAGCGGCTTTACTATTTTATGAAACTGGCGGGTATTTTTCCAGAAACTTATCCTGCCATCATAAGTGTATTTCAAGGTTACCACCCCGGCATAAAAGCCCATGACTTCACCGACAGGTACCTGCAGGCGATCCCTCACATTACCGGCCACACCGATACTGGGATCACAGAATTTCTCACCACGAACCATGTACTGCGCAGCGACAAATGCGGTCGCTAAGGCGGAATTTACAGTGATCCCTTCTTTTCGACAGCGCTCAACCAGAGCGGAAGTCTGTGCCTCGGATAGTTCTACCGAGAGTATTTGATGGCTGAAATTATTCCAATAGGCCGCAGTGAGGTTTTCATAATCTTCTTGATCGAAGAATATTTTTTCCCCTTCCCATTTCTTGTTGATGCGCTTGATAAAAAACTTGACAACTGCGTTTAGTGAAACATCTGTTGGGATATTATTTTTGTCAATCGGAATTGGGTCAGGCAGCACTTCCACTTCTCGCGCCGGATCCCCAAGATGAACCATTAAATCCCTGGCGAGATAAGCTAACGACAAGCCATCACAAATAATATGGTGGCATAAAATGACAAGCTCAGAGATGGTGGGCGATTGGACGAGGATAAAGCGAACCGCTGGCCGGGCGTCAAATTCGAACGGAACCTGGCATGCCTCCTGGTGCACTTTTATCCAATGATCGTCTGATTCTCTTGCGACTATCTCTACCGGGATTTCTTCTACCCCTTGCGAGGTAAACCAGGGCGCGTGATCGTCAGCGTCCAATATGCGAACCCTGAGATTGGGATGTCTCTGCTGGACCTTGGAAACGGCACTTAACAACATGTTTGCGGAAACGTTCCCCTTGATCCTGGCGACAACGGTCACGACGGAAAAGGGAGAGCGGGAAAACAAGCGCTCTATGGGAGTGATTCTTCTTTCATATTTCTTGATTTCTTGTTCTTCTGACTTCATTTTCAAGCCTCTTGTTATGTTATTAGAGCCGCGGAAGAGTACGATTTGATGAAGAATCCCAATTATCTTATCGGGAGGTCAGGAAAATTCTTCTTGTGGAATCTACATTGGGAAACATTATACATGCGAATATCGCACCAGAAGTAGAGACGATCATCTTCAGGGATCTAAATCACAAAGATTATCTTTTTCACATTATCGTGATTGGGGTAAATATGTGGATGAGATTTCCTCCAATCAGAGCAGAATTTTTACCAGCAAAATGGGGCTGCCAAAACTGGCAGCCCCACAATCTATGCTCCTACCTGGGTAGTTCGAGGCCTGGTAATCTTTCCAAACCTCGAACTACAAGTCAGCCCTTCACTTAAGTTGGGTAGTTTCCAGGTGGAAATTACATTTTTTTCCTGCTCAGCTGCAGGATCTTTTACTGCAGACTGGTTGATGTTTAGAATTGAATAGCTGCTGAAGATTGCACCAAGAAGAATATCTGCAGAAACGGTTTTCATCAGTTTCGCCTGGTTGATCATTATTTACTCACGATTAATATTAAGAAAAGAGGTTTTGGTTATCTGTGTCTTCCCGATCTGTTAATTCAGTGTATCACCAAATCTCGCTGTACCCATTGGTCATTGCGTTAATTGAATGTTGTCCTGACCGCATGCTCGATTCTGCTGACTGAGCCTCAGCGGTTCTCTCTCCTAGGCAGAACGTTTTCTGGCTTTTATCCAAATCAAGAACAGTAATCCTGAAAAGGCAACCACGACAGCAATCGCGATGCCCACGTACAGGTTGGTGTTATCCCGTACCCAGCCGTATTCAATTGAGAGGCTGCGCTTAATCTCATCATACAGGGCTTCGCCGTTATCGCTGTTAGTCATGATGACAGCTCCCTGGCCTCGTTCTGGATAAGCGAACCAGTAGTTGCGGTAACCTTCATTGCCTCCCGGGTGCAGGAAATAGAATTTGTCACCCCCTTCATCGAGCACTACAGGTCCGAGACCACGGTAATCAATTTGCGGGGTGAGCATCTCCTGGACCATTTCCTGCGAGAGGACTCCACCTGGCTGCCCCCGATAGGAATTCATCAATTCGATGGCGAAGTTTGCCAAATCTGTGGGGGTTGACCACAGGCTGGCACCTGAGCCCATTTCGGGGTAGGTGTGCCAGCCGCCGGGAATGGGAGAGCCATCGGAGCGGTGCCCAGAGGCGGCAGTTGGATTAAGGATATCTGGCAAGGGATATTCAAAGGTGCTGGAATCCATACCCGTTGGCTGAAAAATGATCTCTTGCATCTTCTGGGGAAATGGCGCGCCAGTCACATCCTGGATCAGCTGCTGCACGATCATGTAACCGCCGCCCGAATAGCGCTGCTCAGTTCCTGGAAGAAGGAATACCCGGATCGGTGGGGAGTTGGCGGGGGGGAGGCCATCCAGGACCTGCTGCAGATCAGGTATTTCTTCGCCCTGAGCGTAGCCCCGGAACCATTCGACATTTACACCGCCGCTGTGGCTCAACAGGCGACGCAGGGTGACTTTTTCTTCTGCTGAATATTTGTTCTCTGGGATTTGCCAGGATTCAAGGCTTTGATTCACATCTGCATCTAGATCGAGCAAGCCCTGCTCGACAAGGTGAAGGGCAGCTGCAGAGACAACAGGCTTTCCGATGGAAGCGGCTTGGAAGAGTGTCTCCGGGGTAACTGGTTCATTTCTGTTAGCCTCCAAAACCCCGTAGCCTTTGGCCCATTCCACCTGGTAATCGTTGATCACTGCAATGCTGACCCCAGGGACATTGTAGTGCTGCATACGGTCTAAGATGTTCATGCTTTGCGAGGATGAATCACCATAGTCGCTGAGCAGACCATGCTCGACTCTTGCGATCCTTTTTTCGAGGGAGGATTGCGGAGATTGAGCACAGGAGGTCAGCACGAAAACAATTGTAAACAGGAGCAGCCTGACTTTCATCTTAATTCCTTAATATAGTATATTAGCTATCCAAAGCTATCCGAGCTTGGATCCCAGAAATCATCCTTTAAGCCCAAGCCAGAGAAAATCTCGTGCATCTCGTCTGGATGAGGCCGCCGAGAATCTTCCTGCAGCCGCTTTGAATACCACGTCCTCGCAAGCGTCCAAAGTTGGTCGATGGTTAGAAGCGGTCGCATTGGGCTTGCGTGTGTCGTGCACCACTCTCGTACCCTTTCTTCCGACCGGAAGAGGAGCATATTGTCTCAAGTGAAGCCGATATCATGCCACCATTTGGCTGCCGGGACGAGGCAGTGGAAGAGCCACTCCGAGGGTTCCGGTCCCTGGAGCCCCACTTTCAGGTGTAAAGGCTCGCCGGATTGCTCGCAGCGGGAGTGAACCATGCCCGGTGATTGCAGTGCAGCAGGTACACCCAGGGCGTCCCAGGCACAATTAGCGAAATACTGGGTTCCAGCGACATCCACGATATGCTGGGTGGGGACACCTGAAAAGGGAGGCGCCATGCGAATTGAAACGCCATCAGGCTCGAGGACGAGGACCCGCTCAGCACGAAGTCTCGAGTAGGTGTCAAGTACATGCTCGACATCCGAACCGACATGTTCTGCCACATCTCCGATTGATGGTCTGCGTCCCGTCTCGGCGAAGTGCCGGTAGATGACCATCTTTACCTGGGTATCAAAGTTCAAGCTTTACTCCTTTGTGGTCACGATCTCAAGAACTATTTAATTCTTTTTGGCAATCGCTTATTAATCTTCAGAATTTGTCGATGGGATGGATTTTACGATAAGGTTATTTGTCACCAGCAATCTTGATCCTAATTGGCAGGAAATACATTTTCTATCTTAGTATTGATTATGCTCTCTTCACCCCATCATAGAAATATTAAAAGTTTCTAAAAGGGATAACAATAATATTACTTTTCGGATATTAGTATTGTTCAGTCGGAGGGATAAATTCGGAAGATGTCGGAACTTTACCGGAGGAACCTGATAGCACCCCCGCGTGGTCATAAATGATGCTGGCCAGCATCTCAAGTGAATAGAGGGATCTTTTTCGATTGAATAAGTATCCCAAATACCAGCACGGAGACGGCTGCAGTTCACAGCTTTGCTAAATAAAACAGGTTTATTTGTCAGCACGGCAGGGCTCTAATCTGCAGCCAATAGATTTAAGGGTCAGATTTGGGGAATACAATTTTCAAGATAGTTTGACTCCCATTCCATAAGAAAATGAAATAGGAGTCCGAGGATTTGGAATTGACGAAAGTTACTCTTCGACCGTGATAGTAATCACTTCCGTCATGCCATCACCTGGTAAGGCAGTGTGCTCGCCATCTCCGGCCTGGAGGAACAGGGTGTGCTCACCGGGTGAAAGTTCTATTTCAGTCTCTGTCGAGCCTATTAAAAAATGGCGATGATCACCATCGGGAGGATTGGGGATCATTTCGCCCGGGTCAATGCAGGGTGTATCAATCATGACATGCAGATGCCCCGCACCTTTGGGATGATGGCTTTTTGGGGTGCAGGTGCTTTCAAGGAAAAAAACCAGCCAAAATTGATATAAGTTTTATGGGCTGGGGATCGTCGAGATATCAAATCCGTTGTCAGATAAGTGTTCCAGCAAAGCCTTGTAGATTTGATCTTGTGTCAGCAATTGTTCATCAGAGCAGGGTGCGGTATGTTCTGGTACATCACCAGAATCCCATGTCAGGCTTGTGAAGTCAAGCCAATACCACTTATTGCAGTTGACGATATTGACAAAAGAAAATTGGTAGAAAGGTGGTTTAACATTCGCTGAATCAACAACCGTCTTTCTTTGCTCATTGCGTGTTGTAAGTACGGTGCCGGTGCTGAAGATCAACTCGTTGTCTGGTCTGTCCTCTTGCAGCAAGGATTGTCCCTGCATCCATTCTGGTTGGTCGATGCCCAGGTAATCCAATATCGTCGGAGAGATGTCGAGGTTCTGAACGTTTGTGCTGATAGTATCTGAAAATTCATCATTGGGGAAATGCATCAGTAATGGTATTCGCAATCTGACATTATAAAGCATGGGATGGTCTGAATTGATGATCAGCAGTGTATTGTCCAGCTCACCGCTTTTTTCCAGTTCCGCTAATAATCTTCCGATATGACTATCAAATGTCAATATGCTGTCATCGTAAATATCAGGATCCCAATTCTCATTTAGGGATTCCCTGTTAGAGAATTTCTGTTGTTCAGGAGCAAATCTAGGGCCATGGGTTCCCAACAAATGAACGAAAGCAAATAGTGGCTCCTCGGTATCCCGGACCAGCTCAATGAGACGGTTTATTTGCTCTTCATCACGTTGGGTTTTCACAGGCTGTGTGACAAGTGAAAATGGATTTACCATCTCTCGGATAAAGAAACTATGCATGAGGCGCTCGGTGATGCGCTCAGACATCAGGGAGGCGAAATATAGGCTGTTTCCAAATCCCATCTCGCGGGCAAAACGAGCTGCCTGGCTTTCTTCCTGGGCGCGTCCGTTTACCTCAGCAAACCCATCCAGTAAATTCACCTCGTTCGCATCTACGTAAATTGGAACTGCCAGCTCGACTGTGTAGTAGCCTGCACTGCGTAAAATTCCAGGCAAGTGCTGGGAAACATCATCTCCCTGAAGGATATTCGGTGGTAGTAGGACTCGGGTTTGAGCGGGTGGTTTGCCAGTAAGCGTGGAAGTTGTCGAACCAGTAGAGTTCGATGCATTCGTGAAAGCATTCTCTGCGAGGAGGGAACGGTTAGATAATTCCTTCAGCACCGGAGTGGTGTCGCGTTCATAGCCATATAAAGACATATTGGTGGCATTTAATCCATCGCTGACAATAAGGAGAATATTCGGTCTCGGGTTATTATCAGGATCATTTCCTACGTCGCTGGCTGAGATAACGCGATTCGAGTTACTATCATTGATTTGTTTAAATGACAGACCTGCAGCGATCAGAAGCAAGACGGCGATTAGGGCAAATATTAAGCGGGGGATTTTGATTGGGCGGTCGGGTTGACCTCGTAAACCCATCCAAGTTAATATTCTGGTGTTGATATAAACGAAGATTATGAGAAAAACTACTCCATATGCGTATCTCACAACACCACTGGTCGAGACAATGCCGAAATTAAAAATCGTGTAGGTAAAATTATCCACCAGAAGAAGGCTGATGGCGGTCAGGATAAATGTGGGGACCAATGTCGCAATAAAAATGGGTAGTGAAGAATCACGGAATCTGGAAATTAAGAGGTCTAATCCAGCAGCTATTAACACCAGAGCCAGGCTCGCCAGGATTAACACAAAGCTGGAGATAAGTAAGATCTCAATTTTTTCAACCCATCCCATGAGATCCATGAATGAGGGTTTTGTTGCGAAGAAGAACCATTCCATGAATACATAAAAAAAGGCTGCACCTGTGGTAAGGGTCAGCAAAAAGATCCATATCGATCGCCTGGATTGCTTAATAGGCTGGGTGTTCTTGATTGGTATGATCACTCCGGGAAATTCTTCATCCAAGAAATCGTTGAACAACTGCCATATCGTTAGGGGACTAGCTAACGATGATTCCCTTCTGGCGGGTGATTTTATTGCGAATCTGACAAACAAGGCCAATCCAATAAATGATATCAACAAGATGGATAATCCCGTTTTACGGGAAAAGAACCGCATTCGCAGGTATAAGGTGTATTGTCTTCCATTTGTAGTGGGGTTGCTGTTATCGATTGCTGAGAATATCAAATTTGAGCGATCATTCTCTTGATCGGCGATGGAATACCTTCCCAATCCCTTTTGAATGACATCTGCGCGATTCGTTCGGTTCAGTAGAACAGTGTCTT
>JALHTN010000352.1 GCA_022865865.1 Anaerolineales bacterium | reverse complement strand
CCAAAAGGATTGGATAAGGAAATATTAGGAAGTCGGTTGAAGAATAAGAAGATATTTGTTTCCCATGGGAGAGCAGATGAAATGGTTCCTGTTGACCAGGCCAGAATTGTGGTGCAAGAATTAAAATCTGCCGGATCTGAATTGATCTACTGTGAGGAAGATGTGGGACATAAGCTAAGCGCAGGTTGTTTCCGGGCGATGGATGATTATTTTTCTGATTAAATTCAGATAACACTTAACACAAAACCTCCTGGCAAGATAAGACCAGGAGGTTTAATTTCTCCTTAGATATGCCGGTACGAAGATTGATTATTTTTCAGCTTGATATGCCAGGGTTTCGATGACGATTGAATCGAGACGTTCGCGGACGATCTGGGCGATTTTGATCATCATCAGGTAACCGAACTGGTAATCTTCCTCAAATTTTGCGCGCAGCTGGGCGGAATCAAACTCAATCAATTTGCATTTACCTATTGATTTGGCTCCAGCACCAGCGGTATAGGGTGGCAGTAATGAGGTCCAGCCGAATACATCTCCAGTCCCCAGAGTATTGATGACCACCTCTTTATTTTGCTGAGGTAAGGAAGTCACCAAAGAGACTTCACCCTCAATGATGATGTATACTTTCCCGATGTCATCGCCTTCGTGGTGAAAGTAATAGTCTGGTTCACATTCTGTTTCTTCAGCTATGTTTGCCAGTAAATTTAATTGTTCTAATGAAATTCCGCTGAAGTAAGGATAGCGGCGGATTAATTCAGGGGAGACCATAAAGACACCTCTCTTTTCATCTACTCACATCACAGGGCTATCTCATCCAAAACCGCTTCAGTCACCTGTGGGATGGCTGCTGCAACGGATGGTGTGGGGCGATCACTGAAATCCATCACATTTTCTACTTCTATTGCAAAGATAGTGATATCCTGTGGTAATTGTAATCCCATCCGGTGACCCATTTCCAATGCTGTAACCAGGCTGGTATCATGAGGGGAGGCACTGTGCTGGGTTGGACTAATCGATCTCAGATCTTCCAGCGACATCTTATGTACTTTCCCCGGACAGCATCCATCCAGGCGTTGAAAAGCATCAACCAGGATTACTCGATCGTAACCAATCATGGTTTCCATGAGGGTTAACCCACCGACACTTACCTCGATAATGTCGATGGGGGTGTCCTCCGGCAACCTCGCACGAACCTCTTCGGCTACGAGGACACCTACTCCATCGTCCGTTAATATTGGATTACCTAAGCCCAATACGAGCGTTTTCATGTGCAAGAATTTTCTGTAAATTGACTAAGCCGTTCAATCTCATTGCCATCCACATCTCGGATAGTGACTTCGAGCGGCATCTGGCCTGGCAGCGAGTGAGTTGCACAAGACATGCAGGGATCGTAATTGCGGAAAGCCATCTCAATCCTGTTCAGGAGACCATCGGTGACTACGGTCCCTTTGGTGATCAAGGTCTTGGCGGCTTTTTGGACCGACATGGTGATGGGTGCATTGTTATTGGTTGTTCCTACTATCAGGTTCACCTTGGTTAATATTCCATTGTCATCGGTCCAATAGTGGTGGGTTAGAGTACCCCGGGGAGCTTCAACGGAACCGACACCTTCACTTGGAGTATTGGTGACGATTGGTCGCACATCGGGATCGGTGATCTCGGGATCATTGACCAATTCCTGCATCCGTTCCGCTGCGTATAGCAATTCGACCAGGCGAGCCCAGTGGGTAGCAAGACGCTGGTGGACAGGTTGGTAGCGTCCATTCACTTTTTTGCTCCCCAGTGTCTCATAAAACCTCTCAAACGCCTCTTGAGCTTTTGGAGTGGCCATACCATCAGAAGCATTGAGTCGGGAAAGTGGGGTACAGCAATAAACACCGCTATCCATGCCGTCGACAAATCCGTTCCACCCGACATTCTTCAAGTAGGGGAATTTCAGGTAGGACCATGATTCAACGCGCTCGCTGATGTGATCGGCATAATCCTTGGCATCGTATTTCACATATTCATTGCCTTCCGGATCGGTAACTCGGATCTTTCCGTCATAGAAATTAATGTGATTGTTTTCATCTACAGTACCCATGTAATATGTGCGATGGGTAAATGTATCTGCCAAAATCAAGTCGACATATTCCTGGTTTGCGAGAACGATGTCATCAAAAACTTTGAGACTGAAAAGGGCAAAATCGACATTCTTTTTACAGATTTCCACAAATTCATCACGTTCTTCTTCCGTGATGGCTTTGCTCCACCCGCCAGGCAATCCTGCAACTGGATGGACGCCGCGACCACCAACGATTTTGATCACATGATGGTTGCGCATGCGGGTATCAATGACCTGTTTGCCGATATCAACACCCACTTTATGGATAACGCCGAGAATGTTGCGCTCGGCTGCTGGTGCATCGGGACCCACCACAAAATCTGGGCCACCAAGGGCATAGAAATGTGTTGTGTGGTCAGTGACATAGAAGGCTGAATAGAACATCTCGCGGACTTTCTTTACCGCGGATGATGGCTCAACATTGAACAGGGCATCCAGCGCCTTCGTACCCGCTATGTGGTGTGCCTCAGGGCAGACACCACAGATGCGGTTCGTGATGCGTGGCATTTCCTCTGCTGGTCGACCAACACAAAACTGCTCAAAACCACGCAATTCTGGAATCTGAAGGTATGTGTTTTCAACATCACCCTCCGCGTCCAAGAAGATTTCTATTTTCCCATGCCCTTCAAGACGGGTGATTGGGTCAATGGTTATTTTTGTCATTTCACCTTACCTCCATTATCGCCGTTGCCATCGACCTTGACCCGCTGAAGCAAGGAGTGAGCCATACTAAAGCGGTAGAAAGTGCCAGATGGATCAGCCAGTGTATCCATTACGGCGTTTATCTTTTCATTCAGCACATGCTCATCTTCAGTGGATTCGCCAACACTCACGACGGAAGCGATTGCAGAAAGCATTTTTGCTCCCTGATCGTCGACACCATCAAGCGGACCATAGCATCCTCGACAGCCCATGCCGACTTGCGGACAGAGGGCGCCGCATCCTGCACGCGTGGCTGGGCCAACACAGATAAGACCTTGTTCAAGCAAGCATAAACCGGGTTCGGGTTGGATCTCATATGGTCGGTAAAATTTTGTGATGGACTTGACATTCTTTTCGAGATCGCATTCTTCGCATACTGCCACATTCCTTGCACCTACGACAGATCCGGCGGGTGGCAGGGGACCTCCATTGACCAAGGCATTAACCACAATCTCGAGAACGGCCCATATTTGCGGGGGTTCGGGTGGGCATCCTGGCAGGTAGTAATCGACATCAACCACTTGATCCAGTGATTTGACGGTGTGGTAAAAGGAGGGCAGGGTTAAGGTTCCTTCTTCAACTTCGGTTTCTACCATTGGAAGAACTCGATCAGGATTATCGATAGTCTGATTTTCAAAGTACACAGTATTGAATGTGGCCTCCTTGCTGGTGAGATTGGAAAGTGCTGGGATGCACCCTTCATAGGCACAAGATCCGTAGGCAACCAGCACCTTGGATTTTTTACGCAGCAATTTTGCCATCTCTTCGTTATCTGAGGTGCGAATGGCTCCATTAAACAAACACACATCGATATAGCCATCCGGGTATCCTTCCACATCACTGTGTTTAAAATCTGCGATGCAGGGGAAGAAGGCCAGATCGAACACCTCGTCGACAACCAAAATCTTATCGCCGATATTCAGTACCGATATCTCGCATCCTCCACAGGAGGCCGCCCAGTACATTGCCAATTTTGGTTTTTCGGACATTGTTAAACCTCCTCAACTTGAACTTCTACCTCGGCAGCTGCAACCGGTTGGTGTCCATTACCACCTAAAACCGATTCACGCCACTGTAGAGGACCTAGAGCACGAACTTCTTCAGTCATGCGGTCAACTGCTGCAGCGAGAAGATTTCCTTCTGAAGCAGAAGCCCAGACTAGCTGCACGCGTTCAGGTTCGATTCCCCACTGTTCAAGCATGCGCTTGAGTAATATATACCGGCGAAGTGCTTTTATGTTGC
The DNA here is from genome assembly GCA_022865865.1 of Anaerolineales bacterium. The sequence goes on along the minus strand of JALHTN010000352.1, from coordinate 6,582 downwards.
CTTCAACATAATGACACTCGCCAGGGTGGCAACCGGCGATCATCACGCCGTCAGCGCCTTCTCGCAGCGCTTTCAGGACGAATTGTGGGTCCACGCGACCACTGCACATAACTCGAATAGCACGCATATTTGGTGCATATTTTGTGCGAGCAGTCCCGGCTAAATCCGCCGCCCGGTATGAACACCAGTTGCACAGGAAACCAACGATTACGGGTTCAAATTGTTCACTCATTTTTCTCCTCCTATTCAGGCGGGTACAGCCTGGCGTTCGCGAACGTCCCAAAGAATACCTTCGATTTCAGATAGCACCTGTTCGTTGGTAAAGTGGGCTCCACTGATCGCCGAACTCGGGCAGGCCGCAACACAGGTGCCGCAACCCTGGCAGAGCGCTGTGATTACCTCAGACAATTTTTGATCTTCATGGAAGACGATCGCATTATATGGACATAAGTCGTTGCATATTCGGCATCCAGAGCAGGTTTCCTTGTTGATGCTGGCTCTGACAGGTTCCATCATGACAGTTCCCTGACTGATTAAACCCCCAACTCGAGCGGCTGCGGCAGCGCCTTGGGCTACTGAATCGGGTATGTCCTTTGGTCCCTGGCAGGTCCCAGCGATATAGATGCCTTCTGTCATGGTTGCAACCGGATCCAGTTTGGGGTGGCGTTCAGTGAAGAAGCCATTAAAGTCGCAGCCCATTCCAAACATCAAGGAAACCTCCAGGGAATCATGGCGGGCTTCCATACCTGCGCTTAGGATCACCATGTCCACCGGTACACGTCGCTGCTTTCCAATCAAAGTATCTTCAGCTTGAACGATTAATTTGCCTTCTTCTCCAGGCAGCCGAGCCGCATCTGTTATATCTGCTGCGCGACCTCGGATAAAGTGGGTGCCCTCTTCCAGCAGCCGGTTGTAGAATTCCTCATATCCCTTTCCGGGAGTGCGGATATCGATGTAAAAGTTGTAAACCTCTGATTCGGGAACTCGTTCGTGCACCAGGTGCGCAAATTTCAGAGAGTACATGCAGCAAACCTTAGAGCAGTATTCGTGATAATTGTTATCCCTGGATCCTACACAGTGAATTATTGCTATGCTCTTAGGTACTGTTTCTCCATCTCGTAAAACGATATTTCCGCTGGTTGGGCCAGATGCATTCACCAGGCGTTCAAATTCAAGACTGGTGAACACATTTGCCAAGCGACCATAACCGTATTGAGGAATCTTTTTCGAGTCGAAGAGGTCAAATCCCGTTGCCAGGATCACATTTCCAGCCGGAAATTCGATTAGTTCATCTTGCTGCTCAAAGTCGATAGCTCCAGTGGGGCAAAAGATCTGGCAGGCTTTGCATTTCCCTCGTTCGAAATAGGTGCAGTTAGGCGGGTCGAGAACCGGGTATCTGGGGACCGCTTGCGGGAAGGGTGTGTAGATTGCTTTCCGTTGAGCAAGCCCGGCTTCAAAGACATCGTCGACTACTTTGCGGGGACATTTCTCTTCGCAAATGCCGCAACCGGTGCAAAGTTCCTCGATGACATAACGAGCTTTTTTGCGGACGGTCACATTAAAGTTGCCCACATAACCGGAAATATTCTCAACCTCGCTATAGCTATAGAGGGTGATGTTGGGATGCTGGCCGACATCCACCATTTTGGGCGTTAAAATGCAGGCAGCACAATCAAGGGTAGGAAATGTCTTATCCAATTGGGCCATATGTCCACCGATAGAAGGTTCTCGCTCCACCAAAACCACATGATTGCCTGCTTCGGCTAATTCTAAGGCAGCAGAGATACCGGCAATACCTCCCCCTACGACGAGAGTAGTGGGATTAATCTCGACCGGTATGGGTTCCAGCGGTTGGTGGTGTACAACCCTTTCAACAGCGGCTTTCACCAGGGCTTTTGCTTTTTGGGTTGCAGCCTCCTTATCGTTAGTTGCCCAGGAGTTATGTTCCCGAATATTCGCCATCTCGAACAGGTAAGGATTTAATCCGCCTCTTTCCGTAGCCGCACGGAAAGTTTTTTCATGCATATGTGGTGAACATGCGGCGACTACTATCCGGGTCAATCCTTGCTCTTTGATATCTTGCTCGATCAATTCTTGCCCGAGGCTCGAACACATGAACTTATAATCGCGCGAACAGACGACGTTGGGTTGCTCTCCCGCCCATTTGGAGACCTGTTCAACATCGACTATCCCGGCGATATTTGTGCCGCAGTGGCACACGTAAACACCAACTTTTTCACTCATCGGTTCTTCTCCTTCAATAAACTTGGGGGAACATGATAATTGTCCTTGTTGATGAAAAATCTGAAGTTCATGCTGGCTCCTTGACGTAGGTTAAGATACGGTCAGCTGAAACGAACTCCGATCCGATACCTAATTTCTTAGCTGGCAGTCCAAGGGATAATCCAATTAACTGGGTGAAATATAGTACCGGTATCTTGAAATCTGTACCAAACTCTTGGTTGATTTGCATTTGGTAGCATTCCAGGTTGGTCTGGCATAATGGACAGGCTGTAGCGATGACATCCGCTCCGCTCTTTTGAACATTTTGCAGCAGTTCGAAGATTAATTGATAGGCAGCTTCACGGCTGGTAATGAGCAGGGAGCCACCACAACAACGAAGTCGATATGCAAAATCAACCGGATCGGCTCCAATGGCGGTCATGAGATCTTCGAAGAATCGTGGGTTCTCAACATCTTCATGATCTTTTTTCGGTCTCACAATTTGACAGCCATAATAGGGTGCTACCCGTAAACCCTGCAGTGGATAAGACACTTTATCCTGCAGCTCTTCATAACCGACATCATCGACAAATACTTCCATTAAATGTTTTACCTGGATGTCACCAGAAAATGTTAAGTTATCTGCTTCGAGTGCATAGTTAATATGATTTGCTAAATCTAGATCCTCTTTGAGGTAGGCATTGGCAAAATATGCATTCTTGAAGCATGCACTGCAGGGTGCTACGAGATCATGCCCTGCTTTTTCCGCCATTGCCAGATTGCGACCGACAAGTGTATAAGCCAGGAGCTCATCAACATGGAAATAGGTGGTAGCTCCACAGCAATTCCAATCCTCAAGCTCTTGGAGTTCTACCCCCAAAGCTTTGGTGGTTTGCATTGCAGATTGGTTATAGCTGAGCGCCATTTTTTCCAAGGAGCAGCCTGGAAAGTATGAATAAGTTTTCATTATGCTCCTCCCATGGGGATGATCCGGTTGGCCATCTTCTTGAAATTTTCCAATCTTTTGATCCTGGCTGGAAGGACAGGCAATCTACCCTTCAACATAAGATTGGTCGCCGTATGGGCTTCATTTAGAAATTCCCGGACACCGTAACTGAAGATGTATGATGGAGCGAGAACCGGTTCATAGGATCTGCCACTCCTCAGAATTGATTTCACAAACGTTTCTGAGAATACTGGACCGACCGCATCTTCTGAGTATTGGTGCTTCCATATGGAATAGCGTTTGAGAGCATACATCAAGCCTGCAATATCGATCTCGCTTGGGCAGCGGACTGTACAGTGGAAGCAAGAAGCACAATACCAAAACGTATTGCTCTCCATCACTTCCTCTTTGAGATCCGCGTTGATCATGCCAATCAGACGCCGGGGTGTGTGATCCATGAATTCCACCACTGGGCACGTACCAGAGCAGGTTCCACATTGAATGCAGGTTGCTAAAGGTCGTCCGTGGGAAGCATGCAGGAGGTTGGATACCTCATCGCTGAAAGTGGGTTTGGTTACCATAGAAATTATCCTAATTTTGCTCTGCTTGAGATTTTCTATCTTCTGCCATTTGCAGGAGAGTGCTTACTTTTTCTAAAAGCAAATCTGGTTCTACAGGTTTTTCGATCAATTCATCAATGGGAACAAAGCTCGGATGGACTGGTTGACCTGGGAACAGGAAGGCGATTTGTTCCCGCATTCCTGTGATGATCAGGATTGGAGTTTCGCGCAGCTGCTCATCATTTCCGATCTTGCGAGCGATCATGATGCCTTCTGCACCACGCCCCATCAAAACATCCAATAATAGGAGATCGTAGCCACCTGTTTTCAAAGCATTAAAACCATCATCGGGATTGTATTTGGCATCAACCTCATAACCTGCATTCTCGAGGATTGATGCAATTGCTTCGACAAAATCTGGGTCGTCGTCAATCATTAATAACCTTTTCTTTGTACCCATGTGGGCCTCCTTATGTGTTATTAACCGTTTCAAATATCTTGGAAGTTGAATCTTCTAATCTGTCTTCATAGCCTGGTAAGCACAATATAAAAGTGCTTCCCCGGCCTAACTCACTCTCAACTGAAATCGTTCCATTGTGGGCTTCGAGAATTCGACGCGTCAGTGCGAGCCCAACACCACTGCCTCGTTCGGTTTTATTTGCATCACTGCTGGTAAAAAAATCAATAAAAATAAATGGCAGGTCTTCTTTTGATATCCCGATACCATTGTCCTGGATCTGCACTACAACCTGGCCGTCTTTAAGGCAGGCAGAGATATCGATCTGGCTACCAGAAGGAGAATATTTGACTGCATTCCCAACAATATTAACAATTGCTTCTACAAGTGTGCCTTCATCGCCATCTACCAGGGGAATATCCTCAGCGATGAAGGATTGGATCGAAATGTCCTTGCGGACGGCGTGTGGTTCAATACTTTCGATAGCTTTTGAAATCACAGATGGTATGGAGGTGGGTTGAAATTTTTCTTTTATGGTGTCGACATCAACAGAAATTGCGCGCAACCAGGTGTGGATCAAATTCATGAGTTCACCAATGCGAGTCTGAATCCTTTCAAATCGACGTTGTTGATCTTCTGATAGTTGATCGGATAATTCACCGGAAAGCGAAAATAGGTACTGCTGTACCGCAGCTAATGGTGATTTAAGCTCGTGGGACACGATAGCAGCAAAGTGCTCTCGCAGAAGTTCCTTTTCCCGGCGTAAAGCAAGCGTTTCCAAAACTAATTTTCTCTTTTCTAAACCTCGGCTGGTGATCAACCGCAATTCATCAGGAGTGAATGGCTTGGGGAGAAAATCAAATGCACCTCTTTGCATAGCTTCGACAGCTGAGCCAATCGTTGCAAAACCCGTGATGACGATCGTGACGATCGCTGGATCGATCTCTTGAATTTTTTCAATCACTTCAAATCCTGATATGCCCGGCATTTTAAGGTCCACAAAAATTAAATCGGGACGAAATTCCTCCAGCAAGCTGATACCACGTAAACCATTTTCAGCGGTAAGGATTTCGTAATTACCACCGGATAAAATCGCTATACAGGAGTCGAGGACGATTTCTTCGTCGTCAATGACTAATATTTTGGATCGGGTGTCCATTTTCCGGGACCTCTTCAGTAACTTTGATGGGAAGCCTGACTGTAAATGTGGTACCTTTTCCAATCTCGCTCGCGACCGATATGGTTCCATTATGTGCTTTGACAACACCGTAGCTGATCGCTAGACCGAGACCAGTTCCGTGACCTACATCCTTCGTAGTGAAGAAGGGATCGAAGATTTTTTCAATGTTCTCTTCAGAAATTCCTGGTCCATTATCTCGAAATATCAGCTCCACAGAATCATCTCCTAACTTACTGCGGGTAGTTAAAACCAGTTCACCATCTCCATTCATCGCTTCGGCAGCGTTGATAATCATGTTCATGATCACCCGCTCGATCTGAGAAGCATCCAGGACAAGCATTGGCAGATCTTCCTGGAAGTTCTTTTCAATTTCGATATTGAGGAACAAAGCCTGGTTTTCAACAAAAGCGAGACACTGCTCCATCACCGTATTAATGTTGGAGAGCGTTTTGTCCGGTTTTCTCTGGCGGGAAAAATCCAATAATCCGCGAATGATGTCTCGGCAGCGAGTAGCCTGACCGACAATTTTTTCGAGAGATTTTTTCTTGGGGTCATCGCAGTCAGTGTCCTCTAGTAGCAAATATGAATAAGTGACGATGCCAGTTAGAGGGTTATTTAACTCGTGAGCGACATTTGCGGAAAGCTGCCCGATCAATGCAAGGCGCTCGCTGGCCATAATCTTCTGAGTGGCAAATTCCTTGAGCTGCTCGTCCCTTTTTCGTAACGCCAGTGCCATTGCGTTGAAAGAATCAGCCAGGTATTCGAGTTCATCCCTGGTGGAGATCTCAACTTTGGCATTTAAATCTCCACTGGCCACTGCTTTTGATGCATTAATTAACTTGAAAATTGGTATCAGAATCCACCTGGCGATAAAATAAGACACAATCAGCGCAACCAAAACACCCGCGATTGTGATTGCTACAAAAGTCAGAATCATCCCTTGCTGAATGTCGTTATATTTCTCCTCGAGAACACCGACGTACAGAATCCCGATGATTTTTCCGGCAATATCACGAATGGGCTCATATGCAGTGATATACCAATCATTAACCACATACGCTCTTCCGATCCATGGTTGACCGTGACCCACGACCTGGTTGTAAACTTCCTCGGTGACGCGAGTTCCCAAAGCACGGGTGCCGTCTTCATTTTCGACGTTGGTTGAAATTCGGATGTCATCTTGGAAAATGGTTGCGGTACCAATATCTTTACCCTT
>JALHTN010000351.1 GCA_022865865.1 Anaerolineales bacterium | reverse complement strand
TATGCGCGCGCTGAAACTGCACCCACTGCCGAGACAATCGCCATCCATCTTCTTGATGAAGAAAAATATTTGTCTGCATTAACTTCTAAGATAGATGACGGAAGCTGACATTTCCTTGGAGATATTTTCCGGATGGATATCCATGGGTAAATCAATGACAGAACAGCTTGAACATACAAAATTAGCCAAAATTTGCAAGTCTAATACCCAAGCCTATATCTATGCATTTGCAGAAGCAGCAGGTGGGTATACGATGCGAGAAGAGGATTTTGTTCTTACTTTATTCTCTTTCGACACAAATCCCTATAATGGTGTGGTTTCCCCACAATTTTATCCTTTCAACGTCTCTGAACGTCTGGAATATGTATTACGAGTGGTTGGTGAGCACAAGAAGAGCATTAGGTTCAAATTGGAACCATCCACACTGCCCCTTTCTCTCGCGCCAAATCTTGAATTGCTTGGACTGAAAAATCATATTATCTGAATTATATGCGATGTGAATTATCGCAAATGAAGATGGATTACCCAATCCCAGATGATTTAACAATCCAATTGACAGATAACCAGGATATATTTCACCGTTTCCGTCATCCACTCTTTGGGGAAATCAAAAGCTCGAAAAAAATACAGATCCTAAATTCTTTCCAGAAACTGGGGGAGCAAAATCCAAGAAAATATTGGACTTATATGGTTGATAAAAATGATCATTTAATTGGATTTGCTGCATTATATTTCCATCACGGTAATGTTGGAATTACCGATTTTGTTATCCCTAAGGAATTCCACCGGCAGGGGATAGGGAAAGCACAGCTGCAGTATGTTTGAAGTTTTGCACAAAAACAAGATTCCTGAGCCGTGGTCTTGGGTGCCAGCACACCAGGAGCCAAATTCTACCCACACTTTGGATTAAAGAATCTTGGACGCTTTCCAACCTACTTGTATTCAAAGACATGAAGGTGCACATTCAGCTTGTCTAATTCTCTAAGTAAAAATGATAAAATACCTGCTGAGTTTGGGTACATTTGGTTTAGTTATTTTTTTATGGTTCGTGTTAGATGATAAATAAGATACTCTCGCTGAGCGATAAACAGGTCGATTCGATTTACAGCTCCCAGGTGAAGAAACGCTTTGGAGATGTCGATTTGATCCTGGGCTGTGGGGACCTGACATATTACTACCTGGAATTTGTGGTCAGCATGCTCGATGTCCCCCTCTACTATGTGCGCGGAAATCATTCCAGCCAGGTAGAGCACACCGTTACTGGTCCAAAAATGCACCCGCATGGCGGAAGCGACCTGCACCGCAGGGTAGTAAATCACAATGGGTTGATCCTGGCCGGGGTTGAGGGCAGTTTACGCTATCGCCAGGGACCATTCCAATATACCCAAACTGAGATGTGGGGGCATGTCTTGCGTATAGTCCCTAGATTGATCATAAATCGAGCTCTTCATGGGCGCTACCTTGACATCTTCATCAGCCATGCTCCACCTTGGGGCATCCACGACAAACCGGATTTACCTCACCAGGGGATCAAAGCCTTCCGCTGGCTGCTGGAAACATTCCAACCCCGATATCATTTTCATGGTCATATCCATGTTTATCGACAGGGCACCCAAACCGTAACCCAGTATCAATCCACGACTGTGATTAATACCTATGGATATGTGGAGACCCAAGTAAAATTCCCCAGCGAAATACCCCAAGGGATTGAGCTCAGTGAAAATATAGGTGACGATCAGGTGGCAAAGAAAACATAGCTATGGATTCAAAACAGTTAGCACAAGACGATTTTGAACGCGCTTACCGCAGGGGTTTCTGGCGCAAGCTCAGCAGCTGGTTGACGGGCGAGCGCTATGAGCTGCTCCCGTTTGATGCAGTACGCGAACGCATCCCCATCCGCGGCCAGCACTATATTGGCTTTCAAGAGGTTCCAATCGAGCAGATTGTGGGCAGCCTGGGCCGCTACCGGGATTTCGATCGCGCCTTTTTGCCCAGGCAGGTACGCACCAGGAGCCGTTGGGTGAGCGTCGACTCCGCCCAATATGAAGATATCAGCCTGCCTCCCGTCGATCTATTTAAGATCGGTGAGATTTATTTCGTGCGGGATGGCAACCACCGCGTTTCAGTCGCCCGGGAACGGGGACAGGAGTTTGTGGATGCATACGTGATTGAGATCGAAATTCCTGTTCCATTGACCACGGATGATGACCTGGACGACCTCGATCTGAAAGCCGAATATGTCGCTTTCCTCGAGTGTACCAAGCTCGACGATCTACGACCCCAGGCAAAGATCGAATTAACCCTGCCGGGAGAATACGAACGCCTGTTAGAACACATCAGCGTGCATCGCTGGTACCTTGGAGAAGGCCGGGGAAGCGAGGTTCCATATGATGAAGCTGTGGCATCCTGGTTTGACAATGTCTTTTCACCTATGGTGGCATTGATTGTTGACCACCAATTGGAAAAGGATTTCCCGGACCGCACCCAGGCTGACCTCTACCTGTGGATCATCGAGTACGAGTGGTTCTTGCGTGAAGCCTACCGAAACGATTATTCGTTTCAGGTTGTTTTCAGCCAGTTCAAAGAGCGCTTTACAGGTTCACCTTCCCGGCGCCTGGTTAATATCTTGAAGAACTCTGTCTGGGTCGATAATCTGATCATGGAGCAGGAAAAACAAGAATTTCAGACCCGTTCCAACCTGGGTGAATCGCGCCCGGATGGGTGGATCGAAGTCACGGTACCTGGGCAGTACAGCCAGCTCCTGGAGCATATCGATGTCCACCGTTGGTACATTGGGGAAGGGCAGGATCAGGAAATTTCCTTCGAAGCTGCGGCTGTCTCCTGGTATGACCAGGTCTATTCCCCGCTGGTGGATTTCATCCGCGACCAGGAAATCCTGGCCCATTTTCCCGGGCGAACAGAGGCAGATCTATACCTGTGGATCCTCGAACAGCAGGCTACCATCCGGGATATCTTCGGCAAGGATATCTCCCTGGAAGAGGCGATCGAATATTTGCGGGGCAGAAAATGATGTTCCTGAAAAAGGACGGGTTATGTAATTCGATAGTGTTTCTGGGTTATCAACAATTAAAGGAAAACCTATCAATGAGCACAATGAAGGACTGTTGGATTAGCC
>JALHTN010000350.1 GCA_022865865.1 Anaerolineales bacterium | reverse complement strand
GCTCGAGATATGGGTATGATCGCCCCTGGGAGATACGCAGATATTCTGCTGGTAGAAAATTTAGCGGAGATGGATATCCATACGGTGGTGGCGCGCGGCAGGCAGCTCACCCAGGAGGGGAAGATTCTCATCGATTTACCCAGCTATGATTATCCACAATGGGTGAAGTCATCGATCAAGTTGGGACGCGATCTGACCCCCGAAGATTTCAAAGTTTCAGTGGATACTTCCAACCAATCTTTATCCAATACAATCACAGCCAATGTGATCGGGGTGATCGAAAACCAGGCTACAACCCGTCATCTGAAAATCAAGGTACCCCTGGTTGGTGGTGGAGTCCTGGCGGATATTGGGCAGGATATCGCCAAAATTGCCCTGGTTGAGCGGCATAAGGGCACCGGTGGGGTTCAGGTTGGTCTGGTGCAGGGATTTGGATTTAAAATGCCCTGCGCGGTCGGAACCACTGTTGCCCATGACAGCCATCACATGATCGTTGTCGGTACGGATGAAGCTGATATGGTAAAAGCCACCCAAGTTCTATCCGAGATGGGAGGCGGGCAAGTGGTTGTAAAGGATGGGGAGGTGATCGGCCAGGTAGATTTACCGATTGCTGGTGTAATGTCGGATGAACGCGCTGAGGTCGTTGCCCAGAAAGCTGCAACCGTGTTAGCGGGATTCAGAGCCTGTGGGAGCCAGCTCAATAATCCCAATATGCAGCTCAGCTTATTAGCTTTGGTAGTGATCCCAGAATTAAGGATTTCCGATTTAGGTTTGGTGGATGTGACCAGATTTGAGTTTATACCGGTTCTCGAAAACTGATTAGTAGATCTAAAGGATATTCATGGCAAATACAAGACTGAATCAAAGAACTTTATCTCAACGGCTGCATGATGACCTAGCGGAGATGATCTCCGCAGCCAATCCAGGTGACCAATTGCCTACTGAACCAGACCTGGCCAAGCAGTTAGGTGTATCCCGGGCAACTTTAAGGGAAGCGATGCGGACATTCGAGACCCAGGGGCTGCTCCTGCGCCGGCAAGGGGTGGGTACGTTTGTGGTGCGTCCAACTCAGGTGCTGGAGACCGGATTGGAGGTTCTGGAGTCCATTGACACCCTGGCCCAACGTACAGGTCTTCAGGTTTCGCCAACAAAACTTTATCTGGAACGACGTCCTGCATCTAAAGAGGAGTGTGGTGAATTATCCTTAGATCCAGGCTGTATGATTACGTCTGTATCGCGTGTGATCATGGCAGAGGAACGACCAGTAGCCTATCTTGTGGATATCCTGCCGGAGAATATCCTTAATCCCGATGAAGTGCAAGATGATTTCAACGGTTCCGTTCTTGATCTACTGTTGGAGCGTGGGAACCCACAGCTGGTGAATTCCCATTGTGAGATCGCCGCAGTTGCTGCTGATTCAACCATATCCAGAGCCCTCCAAATCCAGCGTGGGGACGCCATTCTAAAATTCAGCTCGCGTTTATTTGCTATAGATGGCATGGTTGTTGACTGTACCTACAGCTATTTTCTACCAGGTTATTTCCGTTTTCATGTGGTCAGGGAATTGACTCACAATTAAAAGAGAAGCCCACCTCAACCATCCGTGAATTTCGTTGGGGTGAATTCAAAGAAAAAGATCAATAAATAAGGAGATATAACAATGCGCAGTTTTAATGGACGTGATATTCTATCCCTCAAGGATTTCGGAAGAGAAGAATATTTCCGCATATTCGAAGTCGGTGATCGTTTGGCACCTTTTGCACGCGACCGCCAAAACACTGACCTGTTAGCTCATAAAACCCTGGTGACCGCGTTCTACCAGCCGAGTACCCGCACCAGGCTGGCTCATGAAGCCGCCATGCACCGCTTGGGAGGTCATGTGCTTGGTTTTTCCGATGCCAAGATGACCCGTGCTGGGGATTTTTATCAGGAGTCGATAAAGGACACAGTCAGGATGCTGGAATTTTATGGCGATGCGATCGTTATGCGCCATTTTCAGCAAGGTGCCCCTCACGAAGCTGCCAAGTGGGCCAGCATCCCCGTAATCAATGCCGGCGATGGTTGGGGTGAACACCCAACACAAGTTCTCACCGATTTGTACACCATTCTGAATGAGAAGGGTCGTCTGGATGGCTTAAAGTTCCTGTTGATCGGAGATATGCGCATGCGCACCATGCACAGCATCTCGTATGCCATGACACAATTCGACATCGATGCCTTTTATGTTTCTCCGCCAGAGATGAGTTTAACGGATGATTTCAAGAAAGAAATCACAGACCTCAACCTGAATTTCCGTGAGATCGAGCATGTCGAAGAAGCCATTCAGGATGTGGATGTCATCTATATGGAGCCCGTGGTACAACCAGATTACACGAAATCTCGCGATGAACGGACTGGCGATGTAGGCCTGACACCGGCAAATTATAAGGTGACCAAAGAATTGATGAGAAAGGCTAAACAGGACGCGATCATACTGCATTCTC
>JALHTN010000349.1 GCA_022865865.1 Anaerolineales bacterium | reverse complement strand
CGGAAGGGGTGGAAAACCTGCTTGTCGCGGGACGCTGTGTCTCGAGCGATAAATTAGCCCATGCGGCGCTGCGAAGTATGATGTGCTGCACGGTGACGGGGCAGGGAGCTGGGGTGGCTGCGGCAATCTCACTAAAAGAAGGGGTTAATTGCAGTGAGGTGGAAATCAGCAAGCTGCAGTTGGCACTGAAAAAACAAGGTGTGCGGATTGATTAGAATTCAGCCAGACCATAGGCTCTTCTCTGTCATCGATAGCTATCCCCAATTCCTTTTCCAATTGGAAAGTCAACAATAAACAGAAATGCCACATATCCAAGAAATAAATCAGGATCAGCAATTGGATACAGCGTTTCTGCTATCAGGTATATCCTTATCAAGAATTGACGTACTACGACCTCATGCTGGATAAGTTTCACAGATAATTGTCAACGGCTAGTGAATTTTTCGAGACAGTAGATCATTAAAAAAAGATTGAACCTGAAATTTGCATGCAGGGGGGAAGCCAACATGATGTGATGATGGAATTGTTGAGAGGAATCTATTTGGGCTTCGAGAAGAAGCCCGTTTCTAATATATTTATAATACTGATCTCCTTGACCCCATATTCTTAATTCGATATAATCCAAACCTATTAGTCCATATGGACTAATATTAGAATAATTATAGGGTGAAATCATGGAAAGAAAGCTGCTTCTGCTCGGATTGCTTCGCCGGCAAGAGATGTATGGGTACCAGATTAACGATCTGATTGATATCCACCTTGGCTCCAGCATTAACCTTACCAAACCCACAGCCTACCGTTTGCTGCACATGATGACTGAGCAGGGCTGGATTACTTTCCGCGATGAGCAGGTCGGCAAACGACCGACTCGAAGAATTTATTCCCTCACTGAAAGTGGAGAAATTCAGTTCCAGAAATACCTCAGAAGGTGCCTTGTCCAATACGAGCCAGCCGAGTATGCCAGCACAGTCTGTCTGGCTTTTCTGGATACTCTCCCAACGGAAGAAGTCCTTCTGCTCCTGAAAGAGCGGCACAACTCTATTTCAGAGAAAATTGCATCCATGAATTCAAACGAAAGTCACCATGGATCGTTCCAATTAACCATCGACCACCAGATTCGCCACCTGGAGACTGATCTTGAATGGCTAGCTGAAGTGATCGACCGCCTCGAGTCCTCGGATGGGGAACTTGGGGATGAAATTTACATCCATCCCCCATCCCAACCAGATATAAAAGGAGAAGACTATTATGAGTGAAGCATCAAGAACAAACCTGGCCATCGAAGCCAAAGGATTGGTCAAACGCTTTGGTGATGACATCCTCGCAGTTGATGGAATTGACCTGGCAATCGAATCGAACACGATCTATGCCCTGCTGGGACCGAATGGTGCTGGTAAGACGACGACTATTAATATGCTGACAACACTATTAGAACCGAGTGAAGGCAGCGCTAAGGTCGCAGGTTTTGATGTGGTTAAGCAGGCAAATGACGTTCGAAATTCAATCGGTGTCACCTTCCAGGAAACAACCCTGGATGACGAACTTACCGGCAGACAGGCGCTGGATTATCACGCCCGGCTGTATGGTATGAGCAAGGATCAGCGTCAGGCGAAGATCTCCGAATTACTGGCCCTGGTGGAGTTGGAAGAGGCTGCCAAACGGACCATCAGCACCTATTCCGGCGGGATGAAGCGCCGGCTCGAACTGATCAGGGGGCTAATGACAGATCCAAAGGTGCTTTTCCTTGATGAGCCTACCTTGGGACTCGATCCCCAAAGCCGGGCGAGGATTGGGGATTATATTGTTGAGTTGAAAGAGAAGCGGGGAATGAGCGTTCTGTTGACCACACACTATATGGATGAAGCTGAAAAGCTTTCTGACAAGGTCGCGATCATTGACCATGGAAAGCTGCTGGCCGAGGGCACGCCCGGCGAACTGGTGGATCAGATGGGCGCGGATGTGATCACCATCACCGGTCAGGGGAATCACGATGATTTCACCACGAAAGTGAATGACCTCTCATGCTGTGAGACGATTACTACCGGAAACGGTGTCATCCAAATAGGTGTCGATTCTGGCAGTCGCCGCCTGGTTGAGATCATCACCCTGGCCAATGAAACGGGTTATTCTGTCGAAGATATCTCAGTTGCTAAACCCAGCCTGGGAGACGTGTTCCTAAAATATACGGGTCGTCAGTTCAGGGACTAGGATCAACAAACCACTGAGAATTTTACAAATAATTAGGAGAATATTATGAGTGCAGCAATCACATTATGGAATAAACATATGGTCAAGTCCCTCCGCAACCAGATGGAAATGTCAGGCATGCTGATACAGCCCATCTTGTGGGTGGTACTTTTTGGGGTGGGAATGGGCAGTTTGTTGGGACCTTCCATGCCAGGTGGTGAGGATTTCTATATCACCTTCATGCTTCCAGGTATCATCGCCCTGACCGCCTCTGGTGGCGCGATTGGTGGTGGCTCAACATGGCTAAATGAAAGGCTTCAAGGCATTGTGAAAGAGTACCTGGCCGCGCCGATCCCGCGCCTCAGCATATTGATGGGAAATGCGTTGAGCACGGTTTCAAAAGGATTGATCCAATCTCTGGTCATCTTGATCGTTGGTCTTATAGTGGGTGCCAATCTAACTTCGAATCCCCTGGGCTGGTTGGGCGGATTGGTGCTGGTCAGCGGGTTTACATTAGGTTTTGCGGGTATTGCGCTTGCCATGGCTTCCAGCACCGACAACCCTGGAGCATATCACGCCATGATCATGCTCCTCAATCTCCCGCTGTTATTCCTCAGCAACGCCCTTTATCCTCTTCAAACCATGCCCACCTGGATGCGAATTGGTGCCTTGATCAATCCGACCACCTACGTTGTTACCGGTTTGCGCTATATGGTTTTAGATAACGGTGTTCAACTCGCACAGGTAGATGGAATACCTTTATGGCTGTGTTTCGTGGCCATTGCGATCTTCATCGCCCTTGGCATGTGGTTGGCTTCCAGCACTTTCAAGAAATCTCTTAGATAATCTAACACCTGCCACAGACCATCCGATAGAGCTGATGGGTGAAATACATCAACATTAATGGATAAGATTTCAATCGAATATGAACAATGTTCCACAAGAATTTGACTTCTTGATGAAAAACTAAAAACCCGGGTTTTATAAATTGGATGGGGGAAAGATCCCTTATCAGGAATTTAGAGATGGGTCGAATACAATTTAGATGCTGTGGAAAGATTATGTCCTTTGGATCCAGGCTTATGAAATTTCTCTTCTAAAATCCACGATTACTAGATTATGATTGTTCGTGAGGCGAGTGAGAACTTCCTGGTCAGTGGTAATATTAACTGTAATCCCAACAGCAATAATGTGCGCGGTTACGCCTGATTGGAAAACTACTTGATGCACGATCATGATAGATTAGATCATTGATTTTTTGAATAAATGTTAGATATTCATGTGCAACTCTATTCAATCTTGAGAGAGAAGCTGCCTCCCGAAGCTGAGGGGCGCGCAGTCTTTCAGATGAAGGAAGGCACCACGCTAGCCGACCTGCTGATTGAGCTTGACATATCCCGCCGGGTAGTGATCAGCGTGAATGGTGTCCATGAATCAGACCGGTCACAAAGATTGCAGGATGGGGATGAAGTCAAGATATTTTCATCGATAAGCGGTGGTTGTTTTATCTGACCGCAAAATGGATCAGACCTATCTATAGGAGAGAGAAAAATGTCTCACGGCTATACTGGAAAAATCTTGCATGTGGATCTCAGCAGCGGTTTGCTCAGTGTCGAAGAACCTGAGGAGGCTTTTTATCGCAAATACATGGGAGGTAGTGCGCTGGCCATGTACTACCTGCTTAATGAATTACCAGCTGGGGTAGATCCACTGGGACCAGAAAACATCTTGGTATTGGCTCTCAGCGTCCTGACCGGGACAGCTATTTCGGGTCAGAGCCGAATGACAGCCGCTGCAAAGTCTCCTCTGACAGGTGGGATCGGCGACTCTCAGGGAGGAGGGTTCTTTCCTGCGGAATTAAAATTTGCAGGTTTCGATGCAATTGTGATCAAGGGTAAAGCCGAAAAACCAGTCTACCTGTGGATTCATGATGGCCAATACGAACTGAGGGACGCATCTCATTTATGGGGCCAGATAACAGGTGAAGCCGAAGCTGCTCTCAAGCAAGAGTTGGACGACAATAAGATAGAAGTGCTGCAGATTGGTCCCGCTGGAGAAAAACTTGTTCGTTTTGCCGGCATCTTCAGCATGTCCAATCGGGCAAATGGTCGCACAGGGATGGGTGCTGTGATGGGTTCAAAGAACCTGAAAGCAGTTGCGGTGCGTGGTAAAAAGCGCCCGAGTGTGGCTGACAAAGCTGGACTTAATGAACTGGCAAGGTGGGGCGCTGTCAACCTTGCTGATTCCGATATCGCCGGGTTAGCGAAGTACGGAACCGCTGAGACAACCGGTTCAAACCAAACTTCCGGAACTTTACCGACATATAACTATAACAGCGGGGTTTTCGATGGGTGGGAGGCAATCGATGGCACGACCATGTACGACACAATATTGAGAGGTGCACCAGAAGGAAAACAGGATCGGGAAGGTCGGGATACCTGCTATGCCTGCACCGTGCGCTGTAAGCGGGTGGTAGAGATTACTGAAGGTAAGTATCAAGTCGATCCGCTTTATGGTGGCCCGGAGTATGAAACTACCTCCACATTTGGCAATTACTGCGCCATCGATGATTTGGCTGCGATAGCTAAAGCCAGTGAATTATGCAATAAATATGGTATGGATTCCATATCTTGCGGGGCGACCATCGCCTGGGCATTCGAGGCATTCAATGAAGGTAAATTGACTTTAGCTGATACGGATGGTCTTGATCTGTCCTGGGGTAATGCTGATGCGATGGTTCAATTAACGGAGCGTATCGGCCAGCGCGAAGGATTCGGGGATTTGTTGGCTGAAGGATCTGAGCGTGCAGCAAGGCAGATAGGTCGTGGAACCGAGGCTTATCTGATCACTTTCAAAGGTCAGGAGGCACCGGCACACATGCCGCGTGTCAAACGCTCCCTGGCGGTGATATACACCACAAACCCATTCGGCGCAGATCACCAATCTCACGAGCATGATCCAGCCATCGAAGGTGACTTTGAGTTTTATTCCGATCGCATGGCTGTTTTGGGATTCAGTGAAGGGCAGGAAACTCGATCGTTGAGTGATGAGAAAATCCGTTTTGCGATGGTATCCCAACATATGTATAGTGCTATGGATAGCCTGAACCTGTGCCAGTTTGTTTACGGTCCAGCGTGGCAGCTTTATGGTCCAGAAGATATGCTCAAGTTGGTACAAGTCGTTACAGGTTGGGAAGGTGTCAGTTTTGAGGAACTGCAGAAGGTTGGAGAACGGCGGCTCAACATGATGCGGGCGTTCAATGCGCGTGAAGGCATTGACCGCAAAGCAGATGTGGTCCCCGAAAAACTTTTCAAACCTTTAATAGGTGGTGTGAGTGATGGTTGGCAGCTTGACCGGGCTGAAGTAGAGTCTGCGTTGGATAAGTACTTCGAGTTTTGCGGTTGGGAAATCGAGACAGGGGTTCCCACCCGTGAAAAGCTTGAGGATTTAGATCTGGAATGGGTCGTTATGAGCCAGGGCTAGTGAAATTGGTTTGCCAAGGACCCAAGAGATTATTCACCCATAGCGTTATTCAACTTTTATCAAGCTCGTCCATCAGGAACGAGCTTGATTTACATGGATATTAAGCCAATAAACCTTCTTTAAGTCTGTAGCTATGCATATGCCAGATCGCTGAAATAGATCATGATACCTGAGAGG
>JALHTN010000348.1 GCA_022865865.1 Anaerolineales bacterium | reverse complement strand
TGGAATGGAAAGCTGGTCAGGATGACGAAACATCCTATGCTTTTTCAATCGCAGCCTCTGATTACTGGGATCTCCATGACTGTATTGCTATTGTCAGTAAGGAACACAAGGAAACTGGATCGGTGGCTGGGCATATCCTGGCTGGAAGCAGCTTGCTGCAAGATGCGCGCGTCGCAGATGCCGAACGCAGGCTGGACCTGTGCCGGCAAGCGATCTTAAAGCGTGATTTTCACGCTTTCGCAGATATTGTAGAATTGGATAGCAACCTCATGCATGCGGTGATGATGACTTCCCAACCACAATTGTATTACTGGCAGCCGGCAACATTGGCGGTGATGCAGAGCGTGATCGAATGGCGCACAGAAGGAATGCCAGTGTGTTTTACGATCGATGCAGGTCCGAATGTGCATGTGATCACAACTGGCGAATATTCTTCTGCGGTTGTGGCCAAACTGAATCGAATCCCGGGAGTGATTGAGGTCCTTGTCAGTCAGCCAGGAAAGGAAGCCCGCTTGATCGAGGATTAATTCTGGGGGAGGCGCTGGTTTTGATTGGATCATCTGCAGCTGTAAATATAAGAGTTATTTATTCTTAGAATCATCTAAGACTTGCTGAGATGTATGGCAACCCGGCGATGATAAGGATATAATCATCACTGAAAGTTGTAAAAATTAGCGAGATCTCTTACTAGTTACATAGGTTTATTTTTATGGATTCGAGCATACTGATTCAAATAGCACAGCTGGCAGTTGGTATAGCACTCTTGATCATAATCCACGAATTTGGTCATTTCGCCGCTGCGCGGCTATTCAAGATACCTGTTGAAGAATTTGGTCTCGGATTTCCACCTCGAGTGGCAACTTTGTTCACCGCTGGTGGCACAAAATTCACCCTCAATTTACTACCCATCGGGGGATTTGTGCGTCCAAAAGGTGAAAACGATCCCAATATTCCAGATGGATTAGCAGCTGCTAATCCATGGAAGCGTTTAGGAGTATTGATCGCAGGTCCTTTTTCGAATTTATTGGTTGGGGTCCTGCTTTATGCCATGATTATTAACCGGCTTGGAGCTCCGATTCCAGACCAGGTACAGGTTGTGGAAGTTGTTCCAGGTTCACCGGCTGAACAAGCTGGTCTGCTTCCTGGAGATCTGATCGTTCAGGTAAACGAGACCGAAATTGATGGTACTGAATCTATTCATTCTGCGATTTACGATAACCTCGGTCTCGCAACGCAGATAACTTACTCTCGTGATGGTGAGGTGGCTACAGTCTCCCTGGTGCCGCGAACAGAACCTCCAGAAGGGGAGGGAGCGATCGGGATTGTGATGAGCAATCCGACCCAACCGGTAAGTGTGATCGCAGCCCTACCAGCCGGTGTTGGCGCAGTCTATCAGCACAGTGAAACCCTGCTTACCTTCCCAGTTAAGATCCTCCAGGGAGAAATGGATGCCAGTGAAGGACGTTTGCTAGGCTTTAAGGGTATGTTCGATGTCTACCAGGCTGTCCAGGAAACTGAAGCCACGCAAAATATTCCCTCGGGAGTCAATGTTTTGGGTTTCTTTGCTACTTTGACAATCTCATTCGGTATTCTTAACTTGCTGCCCATACCTGCTTTGGATGGTGGGCGAATTATGTTTACCCTCCCGGAGATTATTCTTGGTCGCCGCGTGCCGCCCAAGTATGAGAACGCCATTCATTTGGTGAGTCTTGCTCTACTGCTCATGCTGCTGCTGTTTGTCAATTTACAAGATTTCCTCAATCCGATTTCATTACCCTGAACCTAAACCAGGTGACGGCGAATTCCAATTATTTGATGTGAGAAGTATGTCTGATAATCCAGAAGTACCATTTCAGACACTGGTCGATGCATTGCTGGATCAAGAGACGCCTTTCGATCCGCGTTATCTTCATCACCTGTCCGATCTTGAAGGTGAAGATCTTGCCGCATTGCTCGAAGTTTGGCCGCAAGTGCCTCTGGTCCGCCGTCAGGCTCTGCTTGAGGATTTGATTGAGCTTGCCGCCGCTGATGACTTGCTGTCATTTGAGAATATCGGTCGGCATGCCGTCAGCGATCCGGATGGAGGAGTTCGGACATTTGCGGTGCAGTTGTTATGGGAGTTTGAAGGTCGCGATCTGATCCCCTTGTTTCTCGAGCTGCTTAATTCGGATCCAATTCCTGAAGTCAGGGCAGCGTCAGCCACTGCTCTGGGTCTATTTGTATACCATGGGGAGTTAGACCGGCTGCCGGTGGAGAAGCTGCGGGAGATTGAGGATCCATTACTGAAAGCAGCTACCAAGGACCAGTCAGAATTGGTACAATGCCGCGCCCTTGAATCGCTAAGTTACTCGGGTCGCGCTGAAGTTGCGCAGCTGATCGAAACAGCTTTTACTTCCGGTGGTCATGATAAGATGGCTTCAGCCCTGATTGCGATGGGACGCTCGATGGAACCCCGCTGGGAGAAAACTGTACTGCAGATGCTGGACAGCAAAATCCCTGCATTAAGAGCCGAAGCAGCCCGAGCTGCCGGGGAAATCGAGATCAGTGATTCGATCCCATCCTTGGTAGAATTGACCGAGGATAGTGAGCAGATTGTACGTTCTGCTGCTATCTGGTCGCTCTCTGAAATCGGTGGGGATCAGGCGCAGCATACATTGGAGCAGCTCTTTCAGGAAACTGATGACGATCTGGAGGCCGACTTCCTGGAAAGATCTTTAGGTAATATCACCTTCACAGATGGACTGGAACCGTTTGCACTATTCGATATACCGGAAGAGAATGCCGAGGATGAACTGCTCGAAACGCTGATCTCACAGGATAGCAGCCCGGAGGCGGGTGGTAATGGTGACCTCAACGCGGAGCAAAGTGAGTATGATGGGGGTTATATGGCCGATTATGATCCACTAAGCGAGGACGAGGACTTCTAGGTTTGAGTGACCTCTTCTATTTATTCAGCAACAATATTCTACCTATCTTCCTGGCAGCTGCAGCTGGTTTTCTGGTCGCTAAGTATCTTGGGGTAACGCCGCGCGCAGTATCACGGATCGCCTTTTATATTTTCAGCCCCTGCCTAATTTTCGTCCTATTAACATCTGGGCAGCTGGACGGTGATGACATCACTCAAATGGCTGTTTTTACTGCGGTAAGCATCCTGATCATGGGAGCGATAGCTGCACTGATTGCTCGTTTGCTGCGCTTCGAACGCAGCTTCATGGTTGCACTGATCATAACGGTCATGTTCGCTAATGGTGGGAATTTCGGGTTGTCGCTAAACCTCTTCGCATTTGGAGAAAGCGCAGTAGCGCATGCCAGTATTTATTTCGTGACCTCAGCTTTCCTGGTCTATACCCTGGGCGTTGTTTTAGCTTCGTGGGGACACTCTGACCTGAAAACAGCATTATTGGGGGTGTTTAAAGTCCCAGTGATCTATGCGGTCATCTTTGCCTTGATCTATAATTGGCTTAATTTGAAGTTACCCCTTCCAGTTGAGCGAACAGTTTCTTTGTTATCAAACGCAGCTATTCCGGTTATGATCGTGCTGTTAGGTATCCAGCTTTTCAACGCGAAAATCAGCAGGGAAACCTTTAAAGTCGGATTATCAAATTTTTTGCGGTTGGTTGCTGCTCCAGTACTAGCGATTGGGTTGGCCACACTGTTTCATCTCGAGGGTGCCGCATTTCAAGCAGGTGTACTTGAGTCTGCAGTGCCAACAGCTGTGCTGACCACAGTGCTGGCGACTGAATTTGATCTTCAACCTGCCTTCGTTACTACCGCGGTGGTTACATCTACTCTGCTCAGCCCACTGACACTGACACCGCTTCTTGCTTATCTGGGGGCATAATGGTGCTCCGGAACAGGCTCATTCTGATCGCATCAATTATTGTTCTATTTGGATTGGTGCCCGGTTCGGGATGGGCCCAAACCGAATTCGAAATAATCCCTGAAGAACCGGTCTATATTTTTGGGGAAAGCATAACTTATAAAGCTGCACTCCATTTTACGGAAGGGATTGACCAGGTGCTGCTCTATATCCAGCCCAACGATGAAGCGGATCTCCAGGTCTTCCCGGTTGTGATGGATGCCTCTGGCAACCTGTCCATAGATATCGATCTGGTGGAAAACCCATTACCTGGTTTTGCAGATATCCGCTACTGGTACCAAGTGAATATGGTCAGTGGGGAAACTTATCAAAGTCCCGTTTATTCCTTCACATACACGGATAACCGCTACTCATGGAGAACTTTATCCGGTGAGCAATTTACCATCTATTGGTATGCGGGTGATCTTGCATTTGGCGAGGAATTGTTGAATGTGGCCCTGGAAGGTGTTAGAGATGTTCAAGAACTGCTGGAAGTATTTTTTCCAGAAAACTTGGATATCTATGTCTATGAGAGTATCCAGGCAATGCAAGCAGCCGTACCAGATGCAGGACAATTCTGGATCGCCGGTCATGCAGACCCGATTCAGGGAGTAATATTGGTCACCCTGCCTCCCGGACCGGATCAAAGACTAGAAATGGAACGCCAAATCCCTCACGAGTTAATGCACGTTGCATTAAACTATACCGACTCGCATGCTTATTCCAATTTCCCGGTCTGGTTTAATGAGGGCTTAGCTTCCCTAGTTGAACTGTATCCAAATCCTGAATACACGGTATTAGTTGAAAATGCCTTTGAAGCCGGAGAGCTGATTCCTTTGGATGCCTTGTGCCAGTCATTTCCCAGCGATCCCCAGCAAGCCTTGCTTGCTTATGCTCAATCCGCCTCCTTTACACAATTCCTCTACGATCGGTTTGGCGAATCTGGTTTCAACAGAATGATGGCAGCTTATGCCTCTGGCTTGAATTGTGAACGGGGAATTGAAGAGGCTTTGGGTTCTAACCTTGCGAGCCTCGAAGAAAACTGGCAAAGAACAAGTTTTACAGGTGTGACTTTAGGGATCGCCTTCCGCGAGATGCTGCCATGGTTGTTTTTGCTGCTGATTATATTAGCCGGTCCGCTGATCTTGATTGGGGCAGTAATAAGAAAACGACCAGCGAGGAAAGAATATGAGTGATGGTGAGCTAATTCAGCTGCATGCGATTGTGAGGGGTAGGGTGCAGGGGGTTGGTTTTCGCGCCTTTGTGGTAGAAAACGGGGTTGCCCTAGGTGCAGTAGGTTGGGCTCGCAACTGTTGGGATGGGAGTGTGGAAGTAGTTGCAGAAGGGGACCAGAAGACCCTCGAAAATTTGCTGGCTGCCTTGCGGCGCGGTCCGCGCATCTCCAAAGTCGATCACGTGGAGCAAGACTGGCAGCCTGCCAGGGGCGAATTTAAATCTTTTCACGTCAAATCCACATATTGATCGGTTAAGTCTGGGCGAATCCAAGGCCGCGTTGTTTCAAAGAAACAAATTTTCCGTTCCCGATCACCAGATGATCCAGGACCTCAATATCGAGCAAATTTCCAGCCTCGACGATGGCTCGTGTCACTGCAATATCATCTGGACTGGGTGTTGGATCACCGCTGGGGTGGTTATGGGCGACAATAATTGAGGCTGCATTACGCCTGACTGCACTTTTGAACAATTCTCCAACCCTTACCTGGGATGAATTCAGCGAGCCCCGGTAGATGGTTTCGATCATCAAGAAATGATTGCGGGTGTCCAATAAGATCACCCACAGCTCCTCCTGATCCAAGGCGCTCATTTCGTACAGGATTAATTGGGCTGCCTGCTCTGGACTTTGGATTCTGTCTTGCTCGACTGACTCCTGCTCCATGCGG
>JALHTN010000347.1 GCA_022865865.1 Anaerolineales bacterium | reverse complement strand
GATACCCGCAAAGGTCGCCGGCCTTCTTTTACCGCTGCCGCTCAGCCGCAGATTGCCCAGCCTCTCGTTGACCGCTTCGCAACCTTTCTAACCCAGCTGGGCATCCCAACTCAAAACGGGGAATTTGGCGCTCATATGCTGGTTGAGATCGCCAATGACGGTCCAGTCACGATTATCCTTGAACGCTGACCAGATTCCCTATATCCAACCTTTGATCTTTCCCAAACTCCATAAAACTGTGTCCAGCTGCACCCCAATGGCACCCATTTCCAGTAAGGCTTCAACCTGCCGCTGCTGATACACCCCGCCTGATGCAATCACCGGTACCCCAATTTCGATCACTTCCTGGGCAGCTGCCAACGCAAGCGGGAAGACAGCGGGTCCAAACAGCCGGCCGCGCACTGGATGACCATGCCGATCCAGCACAGCACCGCGCGGGGGTGCCAGGCTGATGGCAGTCAGCGAGGACTCCACCAATAAACGTGTGAATTCTCCAGCCCTTTCTATGGGTACTCGCGCGATCAGTGGTAATTCACCCAGCGCAGCCTGGACCAGTTCAACAGCCTGTCTGGGCTCGCAATCCGGGGGCAACCCCAGCTCAATACCCATCAATCCTTCCATACCCTCCAGGCTAGACACCATTTGGGATAATTCATCCACCCGATCAACCAGCAAATGGACGATGACCGGCAGTGAAGAGCGCGCCCAGCGGGAGGCATACTGTTTAATCACCGCTCTCAATCCGGGATTTGGGTAACCAGAATGAAGTAAAAACCCACCTGGGTAAGGTTGGCTTGTTCGTGCTCGGGCAGGAGTGCGGGGATAGAGACTGACCGGGTTGGTAACGAAGGCACCCAATTGGCCAAAATCAACCAGGTCGCTGGGTTGAGGGCTGAATCCCAAGATTCCTGCTGCATTCATCACAGGTGGAGAGAGCAGCAGATCGTATTTCGGCTTTGAAAAATCGAGCGGCAGTTGATCCATTTAGGAAACTCTTCTATTTAATAACCAGTCGACGGGCCAGGATGCCAGCCGTGGCAGCGTACCACCCGCCAGCGTGGTTTCATCATCCGGGTATGCGAGGAAAGCCACAACTTTCACCAACTCATACCCTTCAATACTCCTGTAAGATCAAACACCGGTCCATCCTCGCAGATCAACTTCCAGGAACGCTTGACTCTCAAGGCACAGACGCCACATTTTCCCAAGCCACAGCAAGGCATACTGGTATGAACCAGGATCTCACCGCGCAAACCTGACAGCCCGTGTTGGGATTTGCTAAAAATCGCGGCTAACCTTTCTAAACTCTCTAATGGTGCATCTACCGCAAAAAAATCAGCCCAGGTTAGAGATTCCTGCAAATCCTGTATTGGGTAAGCTTCCAGATCAGGGGGCAGGTCAGATGACTGTGCATCGCTGAACAAAGTGATGCTGGCATGAGCGGATTTCAAAGTGCTCACCAGGGGCAGCAGGCGGGAGTTTGTATTCCCCAGCGCAATTAATGCCAGACGCTGCACATCAGCTGGCAGGTGAAAACCATGTCCCAATGGTCCAAATAATGTGAGTTCTGTCCCTGGTTGCCAGGAAGTCGGGTAGGGATTTGTCGCTAGAAAACCCTGTTTCCAGATGCCTGCCAGGAAAAGCGGAGTCGCCTGGATCGAACCATCCTCAGCTGCCAGCAGGTACTGTCCGGGTGCTGGGATGACCTCTTTTGGACACGCGATCAAGACCTGCTCTTCCCCAGATAACAACTGCAGCTCAGCCACATGTCCAGTGATCCTGTCCATAGCTGCATAGTATCACGATTCAAACCGCCGGGCAACGTTCTTAACACGAATTTCAATGATTGTGATCTATCGCTTGAATGCAACAATAATTAATCCAGGTTTTCCATTCGAGTCGAAAATGACGAACAACAGGTCGAGAGATTTTGTCAAGTTAATTTGCTTTCCAGTCACCCTTCCCCTTAAAAGGGAATATGCTAGTCCCGCACATCGTGCGGAAGGGTCGGGGATAGGGTTTCACCTCAGCTGCGCTCAGAGGTTTAGCTTGTGGGTTTCGAGTATAATCCCCCTACTTATGATTATAAATACCCAGGAGGTATTCAAATGAATTTTGCCAGTGTGCTCCAAGGATTTGTCGCTATTCTGTGGATTGCGGTGATCGGTTTGTTGGTCCTGACTGTCGTGCGCGCCTCGCGCGGCTATAAAGTCAGGACTCTTTCGATTTCCGTCCTGGTCGTCAGCATCTTGGCTGTGGCTTTGACCACCGTCAGCGCCGGTCTGGTTTTCATCCAGCCTGAAGAGCGGGGAGTCGTCATTTCCGCCATCGCCGATGAAGGTTACCGCCAGGAACCACTCGAACCAGGTCTAAAGTGGATTATCCCCTATTTTGAATCCGTGATACGCTACCCAATTTTCCAACAGACATACACCATGTCGATCATGCCCAGCGAAGGCCAGGTTCAAGGCGATGATTCAGTCGCTGCCCGGACTTCGGATGGTCAGGAAATAATTTTGGACGCTTCGGTGATCTATACCATCGATCCGGCTGAGGTGACAAATGTGCATATCGCTTGGCAGAACCGCTATACACAAGAGCTGGTGCGGCCTCTCTCACGGGGTGTGATCCGCGATGCGGTATCCCAATTCCAGGTTGAAGAGGTGGTCAGCAGCAAGCGTTTTGAGCTGCAGAAATTTATCACCGAAAATTTGGCGGCTAAGTTAGCTGCTAATGGTATTGAGTTGACAGATTTTGTGCTGCGCAATGTCCAATTCTCCCCAGAATATGCCGCTTCGGTTGAGCAGAAACAAATCGCCGAACAGCTAGCCCAGCAGGCTGCCTTTGTCGTCCAGCAAAGATTTCAAGAAGCTGAACAAGCCCGGCAGGTTGCCGAAGGCCAGGCAGATGCAGCTGTCATCCGCTCGAAGGGTAGTGCAGAAGCACGCTTGATCGAAGCCGACGCTGAATCTAGAGCCCTGCTCCTGGTTGCAGCCGCATTGAAGGACAATGCCGCGCTGCTCACCTACACCTACATCACCAAGATCGCTCCCGGTGTCCAGGTGATGCTCCTCCCCAGTGACAACCAGTTCCTGTTCCCACTACCAACTTTGGAACCGGGTTCTAACTTATTACCTCAGTTCCCAACCCCCGAACCCACCCCTGTACCCACCCCCGCTCCTACTCCGGAGGCTTCTCCCTAAATAATGTCCGAAAATCCACCCTCGGGACGCCAGATCCGCTTGACCAGCCTCTCCAGCTGTGCCGGTTGAGCGTCGAAGCTCAATGCAGAAACGCTGGCGCAGGTCCTGCGCCCCCTAGAAGGCATCTTCCAACCCGCTGATTATCCCGACCTGCTCGTCGGGCTCGGAGAAGCGGATGACGCGGCTGTCTGGCGCCTGGATGACGATCGCGCCCTGGTGGTGACCACCGATTTCTTCACCCCGGTGGTCGACGACCCTTACGATTACGGCGCCATTGCGGCTGCTAACAGCTTATCTGATATCTACGCCATGGGTGGTAAACCATTTATGGCCCTCAATATCGCCGCTTTACCTCCCGATTTGCCAGTGGATATCTCCGCCGAGATTTTACGCGGCGGAGCAGAAAAAGCGCTTGAGGCCGGGGTGGTCATCGCTGGTGGGCATACCGTTCAGGATAAAGAGCCCAAGTATGGTCTGATCGCCATTGGTTTTCTTAACCCCGCAAACATGATCACCAAAAAAGGTGCCAGAGTCGGTGATAAGCTCGTATTAAGTAAACCGCTGGGCTTTGGCACCACAACCACCGCCCTCAAGAATGGTAAGGCTGATCCCAAAGATTTAGCTGCAGTGGTGGATTGGATGAAGCGCCTCAACAGAACAGCTGCCGAACTGGCGTTGGAGTTCGCAGTGCATGCTGGCACCGATATCACTGGTTTCAGCCTCCTGGGTCATGGCTACGAATTGGCGCAGGCATCTGGAGTTGGATTGCGTTTCCGTTTTGGGGATATCCCCATCCTCAGCGGCGCTCGGAAATACGCTCAGGAGTGGATCTTCCCTGGTGGATCGCTCGACAACCGGGCATTTTTTGGTTCCCACGTCAATTTTGCCTCCCAGATCGATGAGCCCTCTCAAATGCTGCTGTTTGATGCCCAGACCAGCGGTGGGCTTTTATTATCCGTCTCTCCCGAAAAGGTGCAACCCCTAATGGCAAGGGCCAAGGAAGTAGAGCAGGCTTTATGGGAAGTTGGCGAAGTTGTCCCAGGAGAGACTATCGAAGTCATTATTTGAACAAGGTGAATATCGGGAAATGGGCACAATAGAGTTACTTTTTATTCTGATTATTTTTCTCGTTTACCTGGCGATCCCACTTTTCACGCTGGTAGTTGTGGTTCAAATCAACAATCACCTTAAAATAATCGAACAAAATTTCAATTTCCTGAAGAAGTTCGAATAGCCAGTTAGCAACTCATCTCATCACAATCACCCATAACAGACTATGTCCCCAACCAACCAAGAAGAACCTACATTTTATTCTCGTCGATCTGCAGTCATGGGAACCCGGGGTATGGTTGCGGCTTCCCAACCCCTGGCGGTTGCTGCCGGCTTGGAAATTCTCAGCCAGGGCGGCAACGCCGCGGATGCAGCAGTAGCCGCTGCCGCTGCGCTGAACGTCACCGAACCCACCTCAACCGGTATTGGTGGTGACTGTTTCGCCCTCTATTTCAACGCTGCCGACCATCAGGTGAGTGCCTTAAACGGTTCTGGACGCGCCCCGTCCGCATTAACAATAGAGCGCCTGCAGAGCGAAGGATTCTCCCGGGAGCTGCCCCCGTTTCATCCCTATACCATCACCGTGCCCGGCGCAGGCGCCGGGTGGTGTGACCTGGTGGACGAGCTCGGTCGCCTTGAATTGTCTCAAGTCCTGGCACCTGCCATCCGCCTGGCAGAGGCAGGATTCCCGGTCGCGCCGCTCACAGCGTATTTCTGGTCGCGGGGAGCGGAACGACAGCTAAAAAATGCTCCTGGCGGCGCAGAATTAACCATCGATGGGCGTGCCCCGCATGCAGGCGAGATCTTTCGCAATCCTGGTTTGGCTCGTACATTGCGCGCCGTAGCTGCGGGTGGCAAAGCAGCTTTCTACCAGGGTGCCATCGCTGAAGCTATTGCGCAGGTCGTTGAGCAGGCGGGAGGCTGTCTGAGCACGGCTGATCTGGCCACCCACCAGAGCACCTGGGAAACGCCGATCAGCACCACCTACCGCGGCCTGCGGATCTGGGAATGCCCCCCCAACGGCCAGGGATTAGCCGCGCTGTTGGGATTAAATATCCTGGAGGGCTACGATCTCGCAGCTCAACCACCATTATCTGCTGAACGCCTGCACCTGGAGATCGAAGCCATGCGGCTGGCTTTTGCAGACACCAGCTGGTACGTTGCTGATCCGGCATTTAACCCCGCACCCTTGGAGCATCTGCTTTCTAAAGATTATGCCGCCTCTCGGCGGCAGCTGATCGACCCATCCCGGGCAACTCTGGACCAGCGCTATGGGACGCCAACCTCAGGCTCGGATACAGTTTATCTCAGCGTGGTTGATGGCCAGGGGAACGCCTGCTCATTCATCAACAGCAACTACATGGGTTTTGGCACCGGCATTGTTCCTTCTGGTTGGGGTTTTTCCTTGCAAAATAGGGGGCACAACTTCCGTTTAGACCCGGGGCACCCCAATGCTCTCGCCCCCGGGAAGCGTCCCTACCACACCATCATCCCCGCTATGGCAACCCAACCAGGTCGTAACAGCGACCAGGAATTGTACGCCAGCTTTGGTGTCATGGGTGGCTTCATGCAGCCCCAGGGACACCTGCAGGTGGTGCTCTCCATGGTGGATGATCACCTTGATCCCCAGGAAGCCCTCGACCAGCCCAGATTCTGCATTTCCGACGGCCAGGCTGGGGGGGGCGTCAGTTTAGAGGAAGGGATCCGTTCCCAGGTAATGGATGAATTATCCGCGCTGGGTCACGATATCAACAAAATCAGCGGTCGTGAACGCGCGCTTTTCGGGCGCGGCCAAATCATACGCCGCGATCCAGAAAGTGGAGTCCTCTGCGCTGGCAGCGACCCGCGTGCGGATGGCTGTGCGATGAGCCTGTGATAAGTTCGGCCAATTATCCCCCCATGTTATAATCAGCCGGGTCATTTTTGAAGGCTTAATCCATAACATTTAAATCAATAAGTTTCCTTGAAAGGAGAACAGACTATGTTAATCAGTAAAGAATTAGAAACTGCGATGAATGCCCAGGTCGGGAGTGAGTTCGGAGCTTGCTTGCAATATGTGAACATTGCCTCCTATTTCGATTCCGATAGCTTGCCGCAGTTAGCCGCTTTCTTCTACCGCCAGGCGGAAGAAGAGAAAATGCATGCCATGAAGTTTGTTCACTATATCGTCGAGGCTGGGGGTCAGGTGCGCGTCCCCGCTGCTGAAGAACCCAAGTTCGACTTCCAGTCTGCCAAAGAAGCCGTCCAGGCCGCCTTGAATTGGGAAGTGGAAGTCACCAGACAGATTAACAATTTGATGGATCTAGCCATCAAACAAAATGATCATATTGGTCAGAATTTCCTGCGCTGGTTCGTTAGCGAACAGCTGGAGGAAATCTCAACCATGGACACCTTGCTGAAAGTCGTTGACCGGGCTGGCGAGAACATCTTGTGGGTCGAGGATTTTCTAGCCCGCAACCCCATCGTACCTGAAGGTCAAGACCAGGCGGCATAGCCAGCATTTAGAATCAACCGGAGTATGAATCAAGCGGATGGCTGTCATGTAAACACTCTGCCATCCGCTTTGTATCAGGGGGATTATTGATTAGGCAGCTAATTTAAGCGCTTTAAAAGCCTCCGTCTGAGCGGTGATTGCCCTCTCGGTGGGCAGTCGCTCTGCACTCGAGGCGCCATAGAAGCCCACAATGCCCGGCATCTTGAGCAGTGCTCTACCCACATTTTCTGGCTTATCAAATGGACCACCGTGACAGATCACGAAGAGGTCTTTCCTGGTTTTCCAGGCTACTTCGGCCATTTCCATCACGATCGCGTTCGCCTCTCTATATGCAAACAATCCGGCTAATGAACCTCGCCCGGCCATCCTGAAGCGACCCGAATTGTAGATGATGATTAAATCGGTGCCGCCTGTTTACCTGATACCAAAAAGGCATCTCGATGATGAGATGCCTTTTTTATCCATACCTAGGTCACATACAAATTACACTGCGGCCGACTCCACTTGCACATCCGGGAAGAACTGGTGGATGGTCCCTGCGACCCAGCCGTGCAATGTGCTGGGTAATAGCGGGCATCCCAAACAGGCGCCGCCCAGCTTTACTTTGACAACCTCTCCGTCGAAATCCACCATCTCCACCGAACCGCCGTGATATTGTTCGATATATGCACTCAGTCGGTCGATGAGAACCTGCATGCGTTCTTCATCGCTAGCTTCAGGGACATTATTGTTGGCAACCATCACCTATTTCGCCTCCAGATGAACTCCGTTGCGTAAGCCATTCTCCAACAATTGTAACACTTGTGGATGGCTGTGCTCAAGTCTTTGGGCGACCTCATCTGCCATCCGATCGACAAATTGGTTGCCCGTTTCTGGGTGTTCTTTACATAATTTCTGTAAATCCGATCCCCGTACCCGCAGCAGGGCAGTGAGTTGGGTGCAAATGGCTGCTGAAGTATAGCTGCGCCGTCCGATAACGGCCGACCAGCCAATCATCCCACCTGGCTTGATGCGGGCGATAATGATGTCCTCATCATCCTCGGGCTTGTAGTGAATGGCAGCTTCGCCAGATACCAGCAGGTAAAAATAAAGCGCGGGCTCACCCTGATCAAACAAAACCGTGCCGGCATGGCACTCGCTGGGCACAAATAAAGGACGCAATAAACCCATCTGGTCTTCGGAAAAACCATCGAACAATGGGAACTGCTTTAAGAGATCGCGGGGCATTTTCATTACCTTCTGGTCCTAACAATGTATCCTCTCCAGGAGTAATCTCCAAGTGGCAAATATCCTCAAACCACTGACAAAAATCACCTGCCCTGGGACATTCGTCCTATCAGCAATATTATCTAAATCAAATTGGCAAATCTTCAAA
Source organism: Anaerolineales bacterium (assembly GCA_022865865.1). Next base: position 1,527 of record JALHTN010000347.1, on the reverse strand, counting down.
ATAAATTGCCACCCACACCCTATCTGGGTGAACAAGAAAACGCCCCTCAATTTGAGGGGCGTCATGAAGGTATCGGATTAGATGGCGCAGCTACGCTTGAGTTTCTACGGATTGGATTTTCTCGGCTGGGACGGGTTCGCCACCCGGACGAAAGACCAGCTGGTCAGTTTCTTCATCCACATCAACGATGATCGTATCACCTGATTTAAACTCACCGCTTAATAGGCTGATCGATAAGGGGCTTTCGACATATTTTTGTAGTGCACGCTGTAGAGGCCGGGCGCCAAAAGCTGGGTCATAGCCCTCATTCGCCAGCCACCCGCGCGAGGCTGGAGTAAGCTCGACCGACAAATCATGCTCACATAGGCGTTCCCGAATTTCTTCCATCTGCAGGTCCACAATCTGCTGCATTTGTTCCTTGGAGAGCGATGAGAAGGTAATAATCTCATCGATCCGGTTGAGAAATTCAGGGCGGAAAGTGTCCTTGAGGGCTTTCTGGATCTTGTCATGGGATTCCCGTTCACCTTTATCAGCAGAACTCTGCAGGAAACCCAGCGCACCTGACTTGTTGATATATTCGGTGCCCAGATTGCTGGTCATAATCAAGACCGTGTGGCGGAAATTTACCACCCGCCCTTGTCCATCTGTCAAACGCCCATCATCCAGGATCTGCAGTAAAGAATTCCAGACTTCTGGATGGGCTTTTTCGATCTCATCAAACAAAACTACCCGGTAGGGTCGGCGTCGGACAGCCTCAGTTAACTGGCCACCCTCTTCGTAACCAACGTACCCGGGAGGTGCACCGAAGAGCCGGGAAACAGAGTGCTGTTCGCGATATTCACTCATATCGATGCGCACGATAGCATCCGAATCATCAAACATGAATTCCGCCAGTGCTTTGGCTAATTCCGTTTTGCCCACCCCGGAAGGTCCAATAAAGATGAACGAACCAATTGGGCGATTGGGGTCTTTGAGACCCGAACGTGCGCGGCGGATGGCATCCGAAATGGCATGAATTGCCTCATCCTGCCCGATGATATTTTCATGAATCCGTTCTTCCATGTGCAGCAATTTTTCCGACTCAGTCTCCATCATCTGGCTGATAGGAATACCTGTCCATTGGGCTACGACTTCTGCAATATCGTGTTCATCCACCACTTCATCCAGCTCATGTTCCGCTTCCCACCGGTCGCGCAGTTCGCTGAATTCAGATTCAAGGCGCAGTCGTTCGGACTTTTTCTCTGCAGCTCGTTCGTAATCGCGCTCCAGACCCGCATGTTCCTCTTCCGCGGTTATCCGATCTAATTCGGTTTTTAGGTCCTTTAACTCGGGCGGAAGTGAATACAGGGCCACACGCAGTTTCGCAGCAGCTTCATCCATCAAATCGATGGCTTTGTCAGGGAGATGGCGATCGGTCACATATCGGTTGGAGAGTTTCGCGGAGGCAACCAAGGCCTCATCAGAAAAACGGACCTTGTGGTGGGCTTCATAGCGGTCCCGTAAACCTTCAAGCATTTTTATGGTGTC
>JALHTN010000346.1 GCA_022865865.1 Anaerolineales bacterium | reverse complement strand
TTTCGATCTGGATGCGCTAGAAGTCTTAACTGGGATAGGCAGCCTGGCCGGAACGGCGATAAATCACGCCCGATTATATGAACAGATCCAGGCAACTCAACAACGCTACCTTGAGCTTTTTCAGGACAGCATCGATCCAATCATCATTTCAGATCAACTAGGAAGAATTTTAGAAGCAAACCGTCAGGCCGAGCTCTTCACCAAGTTCAACAAGGTTGATTTGCTGAAAATATCTATTGACCAGTTGTTAACCAGGGATAACGTGGCTATTCAAGTTGAGCCTGAGAGCATTGACGTCGGAGAAATTACGACATATGAAGCGGTGCGGACACCCAACAATGCAAAATCGATCCCGGTATTAGTCCATCTTCGCTCAGTAGTGGTAGAGGATGGCATAAATTTTCAGTGGTTGATCCGTGATATCAGTGAAAGAAAAAAACTGAACCGGTTGCGTGATGATTTGATCTCGATGATTTATCATGATTTGAGATCCCCATTATCAAACATTGTTTCCAGCCTGGATGTATTCGATGCGATGCTTCCCAAGGATGGTGATCCTGCATTCCGTTCTCTGCTGAACATTGCTTTACGATCAACGGAACGCATTCAACGCCTTACAAACTCATTATTAGACATGAGTCGCCTCGAAAGCGGACAACCAGTAGTTCAGCGCGTTTCCTCGTCCGCTGTTTCATTAGCAGTAGATGCGATCGACGCGATCTCTCCAGTCGCTGCAACAAAAAATCAGGTGATAAACCTGGAATTACCTACTGATAGTCCCGCATTGATGATTGATGCAGATATGATTCGCAGGGTATTGATAAACCTTTTGGAAAACGCGGTAAAATACAGCCCTCCAAATGGTGAAATAACTTTGGGAGCTAGATTCGACCAGGATCTAACACAAATCTGGATCCAGGATTCGGGTCCTGGCATATCCGCCAAGGAACAAGAGTATATCTTCGATAAATTTACTCGATTGAACCCCGAAGGTGATCAAAAAGGATTTGGGCTAGGATTAGCATACTGTCGCCTGGCGATTGAGGGTCACGGAGGCCAAATCTGGATTGAGAGTGAACCAGGACAAGGTGCTCGCTTCAACTTCACATTACCACATATTATCAATGAGTGAACCGTTGGTAATCAATTGGCACGAATTATTCATTTCTTGGAATTGCCAGAGAAAATAAGAAATCCCTACTGGGAGTAAAAATGCACCAAATAGCACCCGGCATTTATATCGAAGATGCATTCGCAGGAGTTACTCTCGGTGCTCTGATTCAACCGCATGGCACTGTCATGGTTGATGCACCACTCAGAGCAGAAGACGCCCGTGCTTGGCGTTCATCACTCACCAATCTATCGATCGGATCCAACAGGATATTGGTAAATCTCGATGCCCACCTGGACCGAACCCTTGGCTCTCGGGCGCTTGATAGTACGATAATCGCACATGCATCAACAGCTCAAGTATTCCGAAACCGCCCATCGGTTTTTAAGGGTCACAGTACTGACAGCGGTGCGGAATGGGAGGTCAGCAACGATGTTTTTGGCACTCGTTGGGCAGTCCCGGATATCACATTCTCTGATCGTCTATATTTGCATTGGGGAGGTACAGATGTGATTTTGGAACATCATCCTGGTCCAACCCTTGGCTCAATTTGGGTATTAATCCCCTCTGCTGAAGTTGTATTTGTTGGGGATACAATTCTCAATGATCAACCACCTTTCCTCGCTTCAGCAAACCTTCCCGCCTGGATCGAATCTCTAGAATTGCTAAAGTCTTCCTTTAAACAATTCACTATTGTTAGCGGACGAGGTGGTTTAGATGGAAAAGACAGCATTCACTCACAGTTAAATATTCTAAAAAAGATTTTACGTGGGCTCAATCAATTAGCGAAGAAAGACGCCCCACCTGAAATGACCGAAGGGCTGATCTCTGATCTCATCTCAATGATGTCGCTGCCCGCAGATAGACGAAAGCATTATATTCAGCGTTTGCGGCACGGACTATATTATTATTACACTCAACACTACCAGGCTTTGGATTCAATTCAACAAAGTTAATTTATTACATTTCCCAATTCCCCAATGTCGAAAACGGACCAAATGCCCCTATACGAACTCACCCGTGGTGAATTTGTAGAATCAACACATTACGGATCCATTGCGATTTCAGATAATCAAGGACGGCTAGTTGCTTGGTACGGGGATCCAAATACGGCTACTTTCCTTCGTTCATCAGCGAAACCCTTTCAAGCATTACCTTTCATTGAGGCAAACGGGCCTGAGAAATACAATTTAACACCTATAGATATCGCACTCATTTGTGCTTCCCACTCTGGAACTGATCAGCATGTCAAACAAATTCACACGCTTCAGACCAAAACCGGCGTCAATGAAACAGAATTGCAATGTGGAGTCCATCCTGCAATTGATAACAGAACTGCATTTGAAATGCGAAAACGAGGCGAGTCTTTAACCCCAAACCGGCATAATTGTTCAGGGAAACACACAGGAATGCTCACCTTTGCACATATGCAGAATTGGTCAACCCCAGACTATTTACAGCTTGATCACCCTGTCCAGAAAATGATCTTACAAAGCTTCTCTGAAATGGCTGGGGTTCAGGTTGATGACATTGTCACCGGTATTGATGGCTGTTCTGCGCCAAATTTCGCCATCCCATTAATTAATACAGCTCTCGCATATGCTCGGCTCTGTGATCCCCAAAACTTCTCTGCAGCCCGAGCGGCAGCTTGTGGAAAGATCACATCTGCTATGACGAAGCATGCTTTCATGGTAGGCGGACCCAATAGATTCGATACCAAGTTAATGGAGGTTACTTCTGAGCGCATTATCTCAAAAGAGGGTGCGGAAGGATACCAGGCGATTGGTATTATGCCAGATGCTCTTGGAGCTGATTCACCCGCTTTGGGAATTGCTTTTAAGATATCTGATGGTGATCTACACAACAGAGCCCGGCCAGCGGTGGCGCTTGAAATACTTATCCAGCTCAATGCTCTTTCTGCGGGCGAGCAGGCAGAATTAGAAGGGTTTGGACCCACCCTCCCACTTAAGAATTACAGAGATATCAAGACCGGCTTGGCAAAACCCGCTTTCAAGTTAAACTTGATCCAATCTTTATAAAATATTTCTCTTCGAAATCTATTCATGAATCCAAGTGATCGCGCCCAAAAAATTCACCAGAGATTGATTGATTATTATGGTTATCCAGATTGGAGAAACCCTTTACCCCCCCTCGACGAGTTGGTATCCACTATCCTTTCGCAAAATACGAATGACGCAAACCGGGATCGAGCATATGAAGCGCTCAAATCCAGGTTCCCAACTTGGGAAGAAGTCCGTGATGCTGACAGCCAGCAGGTAATTGAATCCATCCGTCCAGCTGGTCTTGCCAATCAAAAAGGGCCTCGTATTCAAAAAATACTCAAGGAGATCACCGAACAGAGGGGCAG
>JALHTN010000345.1 GCA_022865865.1 Anaerolineales bacterium | reverse complement strand
TAGGAATTATTGATTGGTGATCGTGATTAACACAATTGTTTGCTGGTTGAGGGGATTGGCAGTCAGGGTTACTGAAGCAATGCGTTCTGGTTTGAAGAATTTTAATACCGCAGCTTCTTCCCGGATCGATTTATCATCAGACACATCCGTCCATCCGTATTGCGGCATCGCGTTGCGATAAAAAGTGACAACCGAGGGCAACTCAAGGTGGGCATAGTAAGATATTGTGGCTTGGTTGGTGAATAAATTACTCACTTCTGCAAGGGTCATGATTGGAATATCTTCTGGTGGAGGAGCAGGGTAAAGGTATTGAGTTGCGACCGCCTGGAAGGTTGGAAGTAAATCACGCGGTCCTTGGGTAACGAGGGCTTCGACTGTTTGTAAATAGCCTTGTTCTGAAGCCTGGGTTGCAAAGGACTGCCCGGTAGCGATCAATCCGGGTCCTTGTTGTGTGGCGATCGCCTTTGCGGTAGCAACCATTTCATCCTCTCCAAATTGGGTAGCAATGCCCTTTGCTTGAGTGATGATCTGGTCAGCCTGGGTAGCAAACGCCCCGGCTGTACCGCGCACCTCGTCATAGTCTCTGTTGATAGCAGAAAACGATTCACAAGCCAAGCTGACCCCCAGCAGCAGCGTAATTATCAAAAGCAATCTAAATCGTTTGTTTATCATCATAGAATTTCACCAGAAAGCATGATCTTCATGCAACGAAATGAAAGTTTTAGTTTGAAACCAGTTGCGGAAGCACTTGCTGGGCAATGATTTCTAGACCCTCTATATCATCCAGGTCGATCCATTGCAGCATGACACGCTGGACGCCTGCCTGGGCAAGCCGGTCAATTTGCTCAGCTATCTGGTTTGCGGTACCGACGACCACACCCCGCTGGCGTAGATCTTCGGCACTGCGCTCACCTTTGGTTCTGGCTGCAACGCGTTCCTGGAGCTGGGCTTCATCTTGTCCAAAGATACAACCAACCATCATTGAGCGCTTTACTTCAGTTGGCTGCCTGGATTGTTCCGCAAGCAATCCATCCAGGTGCTGGGAGAGTATTTCAAATTCATCTGGTGTGGTCATCAAAGCATTCCAATGCGCGGCATAACGTGCGGTCATTGGTAATGTGCGTTTGCGTCCATTGCCGCCAATTAACAGCGGAGGTCCACCAGCACGTTGCGGGCGCGGGAGCAATATTCCATCTTTTATTTGGAAGTATTGACCATTGAATTCACTTTCCTGGTTGTTGTTAAGCAGGAGGTCGACGACCTTAAGACCTTCTTCGAAACGATCGAAACGGTCATTGATCTCCAGCAAATCAAAACCATAATTGGTATGTTCTCGTTCCTGCCATCCGGCACCCAATCCTAAAATCAGCCTACCGCCAGAAAGGTCGTCTACTGCGGCTGCCATGCGAGCAGTAAAAACCGGATTCCGGAAGGAAACTGGCGACACCAGTGGACCGAATTCAATCCGGTCTGTGTGGCTGGCCAACCAAGTCAAGGAAACCCACAATTCAAGCGAATCTTTATCCGGGGGATTCATATTAGTAAAGTGATCTGAGCGGTAAAGACCTACATATCCCAGCGCTTCAACTGCTCCAGCAATGCGTTGCCAGCGGGGCCAATTTAAACCATTTTGACCTTCCAAAAAGATAGCTACTTCTATCATCTATTTCTCCTGCTTATCGTAGAATTGGATAAATTCTTCGGCTTTATCCACCAGGTCTCGATTACCAATAAACATGGGGGTTCGCTGGTGGAGTGAATCTGGAGTCAGGTCGAGTAAGTTCTGACTGCCGTTAGAACTGCTGCCACCTGCCTGCTCGGTGATAAATGCAAGGGGTGCGCCTTCATAACTCAGGCGGAGTTTTCCAGTGGTGTAGCGGGAATCTTTTGAATCTGAGGGGTAGAAATAAATTCCGCCTGCCAACAAGTTGCGGTGGAAATCCGCGACCATCGATCCGATATAACGCATGGAAAGACCTTGCCGGTAGTTCCCATTCCTATCTGGTTCGTCCCCCTGGAGGTATTTTGTGTAGCGACGTACTCCTTCACTCCAGTATTTCTCGTACCCTTGATTGACGCTGTAGTACTTGGGTGTTTCAGGTATGCGGATATTGGGGTGTGTCAGCAGGAATTCACCAACAATCGGATCCAGTGTAAAGCCATGCACTCCCATTCCTGAGGAATAAACCAGCATCGTACTGGCTCCGTAAACCAGGTAACCAGCTGCCACCAGGTCGCGACCTTTCTGTAAGCAGTCGTCCAATGTGCCTGGTCCGCTCTCGCTCTTGCGATTGTAGATGGCGAATATTGTGCCGATGCTGACGTTGTAATCGATATTTGAAGAGCCATCCAGGGGATCGTAAAGCAGAACGTATTTTCCCGTCGGAACGCCTGGTGAAACCGGAAGGAAGCTTTCCTGTTCCTCCGATGCCATGACTGCCAGGCGACCGGTATGATCATTGAGTCGATAAATCATGCGGTCCGCCAGGTCGTCAAGTTTCATCACTTCCTCACCTTGAACATTAGTGCTTCCAGTCTTACCCAGGATTTCGACCAAACCACCGCGTGAAGTCTGGCTGGCAATGACTTTTCCTGCCAGGGCGATATCATAGAGTAGAGAAGTTAAGGTACCGGTTGCTTCTGGATGGCTTTTCTGCTCATCCAAGATATGCCGTTCGATGGTGTTGATCTTTTCATGATCGATGTTCTGGTTGAACATTATCAATCTCCGTGAGGTGACGGTGATCTTCTCAAGCTGAATTACTTTGGGTATATGGGCGAGTAATTCTGCTGGTATGTGATGCGGGATCAGGACAGATATTAATTCGAACTGGATTTGGGGGTAGAGCAGGGAAAATTTTTATGGCCAGGAAGGTCTTAGTTTCAAAAATGGTTGCCCTGTATTTGCCAGGGGCAATCTTTGTATCCATACAATGATTATACAATAACCTTATCAGCTGTGAGTCCTGAGATCAACCGGTGATGTCATTCCCTAATGGAAGAATGGACTAATGTCTGTATTGTGCATTTGGAGCATACCAGCCAATATATTTTCGGGGATTCGGTTGGCCTTCCTGAGGCTCAGCAATTCCTTTCTCTTAACTTTAACTCGTCTGATGATTAAGAATGTTTTATATGGTTCTGATGTTCAAAAACTTCAGCTCATCTCTCTTTGTTGGGCATGAAGAGTTAACTGTTTTGGAAGTGGGTGCCTTCGAAAGTGATTGTAAGGATGGAGGAGAAAAATATCTTAGCCCCCAAACAGCTTTTGGATTGAAATTCTGGAAGACTCCTGGGAAATCAGTTCCAGGATTCACAAAAGTTCGGACAGGGCGATCCATTCCTCGGTTTGATCCTTGATCCGCAGTTGGCGCTGGATGGCACCTGATTCTGCCAGCCTGTTCAAAGCAGTCTCCACTTGCGGGACCGACCAGTGAAATATCTTTACCAGGTCTCGCCTGGAGGCTGCTCCAACGGAGAGCAGGTAGAGTTCAGAAAGCCGCAAGCGAGCATCTTCTGCAGTTATTATCCGGGCTTGTCCAAGCAGCTCGGGGTAATGCCGGTGAACTAAATCATAAATAAATGAATAGCGCCAGCCTCCTGCCTGGCTGGTACCCACTGGAATTATTTTAAAATCAGCTTGTAAATCTGCCAAAGCGCGGTTAAATCGAGAATCGCTTTCCCGACTTGAAAGTTGGGCTACCCTGCGGAGGGAGATCGTATCCAATGACCCTTCGGAAAGCAGCGCTTCGTAAACTGCCTTAGCCTCTTGTGTCAATTGCCCCTGCATGTATTGGATCTGGTAATCTTCTTCGGGTGCGCCGTAGTTTTCCGACAGGGCGTAAAAATATGGTGCTGTCTTGAGCGAAATAATGGTGGATTTCTTACGCAGAACCTTGGCATAATACCAACGGTGTGCGCCAAGCAATCCATCCTTCCATCCCCAGGTGACATGCCCCGGGTCATCATGAGCATCAGCTACGGGTCGATCACCGGCGACCGCCACCCACAAACTCGGCAGCACGATATCCTTGATCGGCCAAAAAAAGATAAACCCGCGCTGGTTCGCAAATTGGATTGCCTCTTCCCGGGTTTTGATCCGATTTCCGGATGATAAACGATAGGTATCCCGGCGATATGCCTCAATATTCTTAAGAGATAGCGGCTTCATGGGGGACTATTAT
>JALHTN010000042.1 GCA_022865865.1 Anaerolineales bacterium | reverse complement strand
TTGAAAACACTCCCATAGCAGGAAATTATTGGCGCACTCGTCCCAGATCGAAAGCCGGTGACCAGCTTGCTGGGGGGAAATGTATGCTGAAGACTCACACGTAGATATTATGCTCATAATTGTTAAGCGGGTGGCGTTTGATTACTACTTTTTCTACCTGAGTGCTCTGCAGCATCCATTCCAGGTCTGGGGAAAGATTTTCGATTTTAGAGAATACCGCGTTTACACTTTAGGAAAAATCAAGGACCAGTGTCATGCTTATATCCCAGTAAAATAGCTCTCATGCTATAATGCCGTGTATTATTAGAAAACCGATAAATCGATGAAAATTCAATTTCAAACCTACACCAGATCGTCATTTCCTCGCCATGCAGAGACAGACCGGGGAAACAATAATACAGGTTTTTTGGAATAGTTATTTAGCGTCAATAATTCATCGCCTGACGCAGAATCTGCGGAGGGCTTTTTATTTTGGAATTCAAGTGGTTCTAAGTATCGAAAAAATTGGTTCCGGAGGTCAAGGATGGATGAAACCTATTCCTGTGGGAAATTAACACTTACTGATGAAGGACAATCAGTAAAATTATCGGGTTGGGTGAATCGCAGGAGAGATCATGGCGGAGTAACATTTATCGATCTGCGCGACCGCTCTGGTTTTGTGCAGGTGGTTTTCAACCCGGATAATTCCCCACAAGCCCACCAGGAAGCTGAGCCTTTACGTGCTGAATGGGTGATCCAGGTCCGAGGAATTGTTCGCCAAAGACCCGAAGGAATGAAAAACACCAATCTTGCTACGGGTGAAATCGAAGTAGAAGTGCAGGAATTGAAAGTGCTCAATCCTGCGAAAACACCTCCCTTCCCCATAAATAAAGAGGAAGAGGTGGACGAACAAATCAGGCTGCGTTATCGCTACCTGGATTTGCGTCACGAACGCATGACAAATAACCTGATCTTGCGGCACCGGGTAGTAAAATTCATCCGTGACTTTCTCGACCAGCAGGGCTTCCTCGAAATTGAGACCCCAATCCTCTTCAAAACCACCCCAGAGGGTGCCCGGGATTACCTGGTGCCTTCGCGAGTACACCCGGGTGAATTTTATGCTCTTCCCCAATCTCCCCAACAGTTGAAACAGCTGCTGATGGTAGCCGGAATGGAGCGTTATTTCCAGATCGCGCGCTGTTTCCGGGATGAAGACCAGCGCGGGGACCGGCAGCCGGAATTTACCCAGCTGGATGTCGAGATGTCATTTATCGACCGGGAAGACATCATGGCACTGATCGAAGAAATGTTTACCAAGATGGTGTCTGCATTGGTACCCGAAAAGCGTTTGTTAGCCAGCCCATGGCCGCGCATGACCTATCAAGAAGCGATGCTGCGCTTTGGCAAAGACAATCCGGATTTGCGTTTCGGTATGGAGTTAATAGATATCAGCGATATCGCCAGCGGCAGCGGATTTAAGGTCTTTGAGGGAGCTGTTTCCAGTGGTGGAAAGGTATTTGGTATCAACGCCAGTGGTTTGGGAGATTACAGCCGCAAAGAGATCGATGGATTGGTTGAGTATGTGAGCCAGTTCGGCGCACGAGGCTTGGCGTACCTGGCGGTAACAGCTGCGGGAGAACAGAGATCCTCCTTCGCCAAATTCCTGTCTGATGCAGACCAGCAGGCAATCTTAAAACGATTTGATGCTCAACCTGGAGATTTATTGCTCTTTGTTGCTGACAAGGCAGAGGTTGTTTCTGAGTCTTTGGGCCGGCTGAGGGTCCAGCTTGCTGATCGCTTGAATTTAAGAGATCCAGAAGTGTTGGCTTTCTGCTGGATCGTTGATTTTCCATTCGTTGTTTGGAATGAGGCTGAGAAGCGCTGGGATCCGAGTCACCATCTATTTACTTCTCCAAAGCCTGAAGATTTGCCATTGCTGGACAGTGATACTGGTAAGGCACGTGGTCAGCAGTACGATATGGTGGTTAACGATTACGAAGTCGGCGGTGGTTCGATCCGGATCCATGATCGCCAACTGCAGGAAAAAGTCTTTAAACTGATCGGGCTGGATCCTGAAGTAGCCGCTGAGCGATTTGGTCACATGCTGGAGGCCTTCGAGTTTGGGACTCCACCCCACGGAGGAATTGCTCTTGGTATGGATCGCTTGTGCATGATTTTTGCAGATGAGCCCAACATCCGGGAGGTGATCGCTTTCCCCAAGAACCAAGCTGCCCGCGATGTGATGGCGGATGCACCCTCGCAGGTCGAAGCCCAGCAGCTGCGTGAACTGCATTTGCGGGTCATTGATTAGACTTATCAGTTTTGTCTACTCAAGTGATCAGTTCTGTGGTATAAAATTATTGACCCTGCTGTGTGCGTGCTGCTGCAATCCGGTTCTGAGCCAACAAACACTTTATGGGTCTCAGTCTTACGGCAATGACGCGATAGGCCTGAGCCAAGGCGGAGCTGTCGAGGCGGGACCCACCCTGCGAAGGCAGGTTCAGAACTTAGCTGCACACGACACGGTGGGGTATTTTCTTTAAGGTTTATGTTCGTGTTGGATTCTCTCCCGGAAATTCATCCCGGGAGAGATTGTTATTAGACTAGCGATCTCCGACAGCGATCAAATCCCCCAACAACTTTGTGCCTACCCGGATAGTGACCTTTCGATGCCCTGAGATCTCTCTGACTGTCTCCCAAATCTGATCATGAATCCTCTTGGCTTCACACACATCGGGAGGTTTGGGGATCGATCCAGCGAGATAGATAAAGACATGGCCAGTTTCTTCAATCACATCCACACCTGTAACGTGCAGGTGGGCATTATGCACGGGATTGTAGGATTCACCTACATACTCGGTTTTGAGCTTAAATAGAGCATTGAGTGCTGACCTGATATTTCCTTCGACACTGCCGGTACGCTGTTTGCCGGTGAAAAAATAAACTAACCCATCACCACAACCAAATGGTCCCCCGGTATCCAAATTTACCAGGAAGACCTTCAACCCTTTCAGTTTCGGTGTGGGACTTGGGATAGGTGTTGGCGTAGGTTCGGGTGTAAAAACTGGGAGGAGACCTGGGTTTCCCTGCAGCGTTACATATTCCGAGGATATCCAACAGGCAGCTTTGAATTCGGGCTCTTCTACCATCAACCAGGTATTGTCTTCAGATTGCCCAAGCAGTATTGGTTCGACACCTTGCGATAGGTAAGCCCTGATATCATAGATCAGCCCCGGTCCTGTACGGCAGGTCAAATTTTGATCAACCACAATAGTGGGAGGTTGGCTGGTCGCAGTTGGTGATGCAGTGTTGGTAGTTGTTTGGGTAAACGTTGCCGTGGGTGGAGAGATTGTTTCGGTTGGAGTCGGTGGTGGGGGAGTGATAGTGGGTGAGGGAGTAGGTACCAATGTAGCACTTGGTTCTGGTGTTTGTTCGCTGATAGACGGTGAACCAGGACTGCACCCGCTGATTACTATCAATTGAAGCAGGAAGAAATATATAACCGGATTGAGCTTCACACGGATTGTTTTCAAAACAAGATCTCCTCGCAAGAAGGTTCGGGAAATTATAATCGAAGAAACAAGTTGCTTAGCAATTCGATACTATAATATACCTAGGTTCACAGGTGGGTTGGCAAGTATACCGATTTAATTGTAAAATCAGTTTTGTCTTCCGCTATTGGACAGGCATGCTACAAAATCTTGATCCCTTTTTCTGCGAGGCGATTTATGGACTACCTGCTAACCCATGATGTCAGCTCAACCGGTTGTAAAGCCGCTCTGGTTACCATTGATGGTCGCCTTGTGGAGACAGCCTACGAAAGCTATCCAACTCATTATCCGCAGCCGTTATGGTCAGAACAAGATCCAGAGGATTGGTGGCAGGCGATAACCCAATCGACAAAACGGGTATTGGATGCCAGCGGAGTGGCATTAGACCAGATCTGTGGGATGGCTTTTTCGACCACCATGACCAATATCGTGGTGCTGGATGAGGAGAAAAACCTGCTGAGACCCTGTATTTTTTGGATGGATGGGCGAGCGGGTGAGGAGGCACGATATATAATGCGGCGTTTAGGGGGTGAAAAGATTTTTACCCAGGTTATTGGTGCCACTGCTTCTGGAAAAGACCTGATTCCAAAATATCTGTGGTTGAAACGTAATGAACCTGAGGTTTACGACCAGGGGGAATACTTCCTGGATGTGAGTGGATATCTCTTGTATCGTGCCACCGGCGAGATGGTCTACGAGTGGAGTGTGGCAAGCGGATTGGGTCTCTTTAATTTCAAAACCAAAAAAATCGACACGCTGCTGATGGGCTTCTTCGGCTTGGATGGCAATAAATTTCCCCCACTGGTTAAATCGATTGACCAGGTGGGAGAATTGAATAAGAAAGCTGCAGACGATCTAGGGCTTCTGCCAGGAATACCGGTTTTTGGTGGCGCAGGGGACCCAATGACCGCTGCCGTTGGATCTGGTACAGTAAACGAGGGTGATGCCTACCTGAACCTGGGCACTTCTGCATTCATTGGCGTGCTAACCAGAAAGCAATTGACTGGCAGACGGGGTTTAGCCACGATCCAATCCGCAGACCCAGATATGCTCATGATGTTCGGGGAGACATCCACCGCGGGTGCCAGTCTTGAGTGGGCAGTGCGCGAACTATATGGTGCTGAAGCTGGTCCAGATTCTCTGGCAAAGATGGATCGTGATGTAGATCAGGCGGAACCTGGAGCAGGGGGTGTAATCTTCACCCCGTGGATGTTCGGTGAGCGCTGTCCTATCCCCGATGAGAGCTTGCGAGGGGCTTTCATCAATCTCAGCATCAACCGCACCCGGCAGCAAATGGCACGCGCCATCTATGAGGGCATTGCCTTCAACTTACGCTGGATCCTGGATTCAATTGATGAATTGTACGGCATAAAGTGCGAAACCCTGCGGGTTTTGGGAGGGGGAGCTCGAGGATTGCCCTGGCTTAGAATTATTGCCGACGTGACTGGTTGTAAACTCGAAGTCCTTCCTGATCCCCGGGAAAGGTTGGCCGTAGGGGCAGCCCTTGTGGCTGCGATAGGATTGGGAATTTACCCAACCTTTGAAGCGATTAAACCTTTAGTGCCCATCGAGTTGGTTATTGAACCTGATCTGAGCCACCAAGATACTTACACGAAAATGTATGCTGCATACCGGCGCGTGTATCCGGCTTTACGTGATCTGTATCACGACTTAAACCGGTGAATCTACCCAAAATATTATGGAGAGGTGAAAATGGACGCAGAGATATTTGCTGCGATAGCGGCAGAGCTTGATAGCTCACTGAAACCTTATAAAGAAGGCTATGAAAAATTCGATCAGCTGCCCGATGAAGGTTTGGATCGGGAACAAATCCTTGCAATGATGGAGAATTTTAAGCAGCTCGAGGCCTCCCGATGGGAGGATGGATATGTTTCCGGAGCAGTTTATCATGGGAATGAAGTACATATCGATTTTATGAACCGCGTTTATGCGATCAATTCTCAAAGTAATCCCCTGCATCCAGAGATTTGGCCGAGTACATCAAAGTTCGATGCTGAAGTGGTCGCTATGACTGCCAATATGTTAAGTGCAGATCAAGCACCGGAAGAGATCGTTGGTACCGTAACTTCTGGGGGTACTGAGAGCATTTTATTGGCGATGAAAGCATACCGGGATTGGGCAAGGGAAACTAAGGGGATCGATGAACCAGAGGTTGTTACCCCAACTACTGCCCATGCCGCCTTCACCAAAGCAGGAGATTATTTCGGAATAAAAATCGTTCGCATCCCGGTGGGTGTGGATTTTCGCGCCGATGTCTCTGCAACACGGGATGAGATCAACGAAAACACGATCGCCCTGGTTGGATCAGCTCCTCCTTTCCCCCACGGCATCGTAGACCCAATTGAACAGCTCTCCGAGCTGGCACTCCAACACCAGATTGGCTTTCACACCGATGCCTGTTTGGGGGGGTTTATTTTGCCCTGGGCTGAGAAATTAGGTTATGACATACCGCCATTCGATTTCCGCCTGCCCGGAGTGACATCAATCTCGGTGGACACCCATAAGTACGGGTATGCAGCGAAAGGTACTTCGGTGATCCTATATCGAGGCACCGAGCTGCGCCATTACCAATACTTTTCGGTAACCGATTGGCCGGGTGGTTTCTATGCTTCGCCGACCTTTGCTGGCAGCCGACCTGGCGGATTGATCGCGGCTGCCTGGGCAGCCATGGTCTCGATGGGTGAGCAGGGGTATCTCGATACCGCCCGGAGCATCTTAGAGACAACCAGCTGGATCAATAATGAATTACGTAAAATCGATGAGATTGAAGTTATTGGTGACCCGCCCTTTATGGTTACCTTCAGATCAGAAAGATTGAATGTGTACCAAATCTTGGAATACATGACTCAAAGGGGTTGGGGTCTCAGCGGACTGCACTTACCTCCCTGCGCTCACCTGTGTGTCACGCTGCGGCATACCCAAGAAGGGATCAAGGAACGTTTCCTGGAAGATATGAAAGCGGCGATTGAATATGTCCAAGATCATCCAGAGGCTTCAGATGGGTTGGGACCAATCTATGGGATGGCAGCTGCTGTAGAAACCCGCGGTTTGGTGAAGTCAGTGTTCAATTGGTTCCTGGATATGCTGTACAGCTTATAACCGTATGCTGTGAATGGTTATTATCCACATCATTGATCAGGTACAAGGAGATTGAAACCAATTATTAATTGGTGCAAGGCGTTCAGAATTCATTAGGGATTCATCTCCTTGAACCTGCATGCTCACTTGTGTTTCGGTCTAATCCTATTTAGCTACTTAACCCAAATAACAAACAAGAACACGGAGAGTAATGCCAGTGAAGCGCCGAAGTAAAATGGTGCGGCTGGTCCAAGCCCTGCCCAGCTGCCAAGCCCCTGCCATAATATTCCCGCGATCAGAGAAGCCGGTAGGGCAGCCAGGCCAATGCCTGCATTGAAGTACCCATAGGCTGTACCCCGCTGTTCTTGGGGGACCAAGTCGGCCACAAAAGCCCGCGAGGCTCCTTCCGTTAACGCATAGTACAGGCCATAAACACCGTAAAATAGCCAAATCTGAGCACCGGTATCTGCATATGCGAATCCCAGGTATATGAGGCCGTATACCAGCCAGCCGCTGATGAGAACTGCACGGCGCCCGATACGGTCTGAAAGTGCTCCAGCTGGGCTGGCAATCAGTGTGTAGACCGCATTAAAGGTGAGCAGCATACCGAGCACCTGCAGTACGTTTAAACCTCGTTCTTGAGCGCGCAAGATGATAAATGCATCGGCTGAATTTCCCAGGGTGAAGATCACCACCACCCCCAGGAAAGCCCAGAATCTGCGGTCTAAACCCGAGAATTTAAATTGACGATCTGTTTTAGGGGATTGCGCTGAGATTACTTCGCGCGCTCCAAATGCCAGCACGAGTACTCCCAGAAAGGCAGGTACGATGCTGATCAGAGTCACGATTTGAAATGTGCTTCTGGTAAGCGTAGAAGCTGCTGCCTGCGTAACCCAGACCACCAAAGCAGCGATCAATAAACCTGTGAAAGCACCAGCTGTGTCTGCAGCCCGGTGCAGGCCGAACGCCAGCCCGCGCCGGTCCGCTGGGGTACTGGCAGCCAGCAATGCATCGCGCGGGGAGGAGCGAATGCCCTTACCCACTCGATCAGTAAAACGGACGCCCAGCACCCATCCCCACGTGTTGGCGAAATACAACAGCGGCTTGGCCACTGCGGAAAGTCCATAGCCGATCACCGCCAGGGTTTTTCTATTATCCAGGTAGTCTGAGAGCGCACCGGAACCGAATTTGATCAAGCTGGCAGTGGTTTCAGCGAGTCCTTCAATGAGTCCCACCACGGCCGTACGCACTCCCAATACATTTACCAGGAAGAGCGGCAGCAGGTTGAAGATCATTTCCGAAGAGACATCCGTCAGGAAGGATGTGATGGATAAGATCCATACGTTGTGGGGGATGCGTTTTCTCATCGTTTAATATCTCAGAAAGAGTGCTAAAATTTTATTTCCTATTCGATGATTGATATTAATTTTCGGCTTACAGCACACAGCGATATTGAGGATCATTCAATCCGGTCTTTAATCTGGAAATATGCATCCGTGATGATTTGATGATGGTCGAAAGCCAACTCTGGTAGGTCAGTCAGTCTGAACCAGCGTATATTGTCAGCATCACTTCCCGCGCGCACGTGGGGCGCAACCTCATCCAGCAATGATGTACAGTACCCCACGCTTACCACTCTCCCCCGGGGATCGCGCTTTGGATCTCCATAGGTGTGAACCTGTTCAAGCTGCAAATCCGTCAATCCAGTTTCTTCTTCAAGTTCACGAGCTGCGCTCTGCTCCAAAGATTCTTCCATATTCACAAATCCACCTGGCAATGCCCAAGATCCCTTGAATGGTGCCTGGGCACGTTGGATTAGCAGCACCTGCACCTGTTTGTCAAGCTGCCGGAAGACGGCTATATCAACCGCCAACGCGGGTCGGGGATACTTGTAAGCGTGCATCATTAACTATCAATCCTAATATCAGCGTAAGATGAGGTTATTGGGAAATCAATTCAGTTTTAGAGCGTTATTCTTTAACGTGTACCCACATATATCCATAAGGGTCCAAATCAGCAGACAGCAGTTCGTTATCTATGCTGAAATCTGAATTTCCAAGGATCAGGTCGGCTGCCGCGCT
>JALHTN010000041.1 GCA_022865865.1 Anaerolineales bacterium | reverse complement strand
TTGGCGGCGCGGGCGTTTAAATAAACGATCCCCACGTTAATTGAAAAACCATGCTGTTTCATAAATGGATAAAAGGCCGTCAAGTCAACATTTGCACACAGTCCGTAGTGCGGGTTATCGAAGGTGTTGAAGAATTCAAAGTGCTGGCATCGCGGCCAGGTCTGCATATTTATTCGACGCATGTCTCACCTCTCTGAATGAATTGTGAATATCAAAGAAGTGCTCAGGTTGAGCACCTTGTGGGCCTATATCAGTATAGGAAATATTTTCTGCTTAAGCAAGTAGATCATGCTATTTGTAGAAAAAGTATTAAATAAAAGGAGAGCATTATCAGCTTGAGATTGAAAATCTTCCCTGGTGTGCGCAGGATGGATTTGAGCGCTTGATGGAAGAAAATCACCATTCTCTACGACCAGGAACTGTGGAAGATTAAATTTTTCGATGGGACAAAGGATTTAACAACAAAAAAGGGGCTGCCAGTTTCGGCAGCCCCAGTTTCTGTGGATCTTGCTTGATCGCTGGGGATGCTTTGGTGTTGTGCCTCATGTACCCGCAGGCACGGCCGCTGTCAGCCGCCCTCACGCCGCGGAGATGAGATGGTCAAGACCCAGCAAGTCACCAATCTCATGCCGGGTAGCCAACATACATCGCCTGTGCTTCATCATATAAACGAATTGCCAGCAGTTGCCGGGTATCCCAAATCGTGATTGGCTTCACCGCTAACTCGGGATGTTCTTTAAGCAGGGTTGGAAGGTGATAATTGGGCACCAAATGGGACAGGTGATGCAGATGGTGAAAACCGATATTCCCTGTAAAGTAGCGTAAAATTCCCGGCAGCTGGTAGTATGAGCTGCCCTGCATGCAGGCTGCCAGGTAATCCCACTCATCATCCCTGGCCCAATATGCTCCCGGGAACTGGTGCTGGATATAGAAGAGCCAAACACCAATGGATAAGGCGATCATAATTACAGGCAGTTGAATCAGCAGGTAAGCCTGCCATCCGATTAACAAGCTGACCGACACTCCTATTACCAGTAAGGCCAAATCGGTCAGCAATATGCTTCTCTTATCCTGGGGGTCCATGCCAGGAAACGGGATCCTTTGCGCCACCAGCATATTAACCCAGGCTCCGATCGTAAACAGCGTCAGTGGAGTTCTATAAACTCGATAGGCCAGTTTTTTCCATTTATTGGCTTCATTCCACTCATCAACCGTCAGCATCCAAACATCACCTTTGCCACGCTGATCCAGCTTGGCTACCGTAGCATGGTGCTTGGCATGCGCACGTCTCCAAAAATGATATGGTGTAAATGTCAATATCCCGGTTATTACGCCAAGAATATCATTGGCTCGTTTATTTTTTGACCCAAAAAAGCTTTGATGACCGCAATCATGGAAAATGATAAATGTCCTTATCGCAAAGCCTCCTGCTGGAACAGCCAGCAGCAAGGTCAGCCAATAAGAGATATCCAAAGTGAAATACATCAAAATCATCAGCCCGATATATGGAACGACTGAGGTTAATATTTGACCCACCGCCTTCGGGAAATCAGGTACTTGATACTGTCTTACGATTTCCCTCCAATTAACTCTTTCAATACTCTGAACATCCGTGTTCATTCTCGCTCCCATCTTATCTGCTAATTTGGGTATGAACCCCTCGATTGCCATACAGTTCTTGGAATGATCGCGAAACCTCTACTGATAATTGATAGATGATCTAACCTGTTCAATCCAGGTGGAAGAACATACCCACCTGTGAATACCATATGGATGACCACAAATCCAATAATAAATTTCTTCCTGCGCTGGGCAATCAACTCCGTTTTCAAGGCCACCGATAAAGAGCAATTTGACAATTGATTTCTAAAGATTCACAAGGGTGGATAATCATTAGCTGGAGGTCTGAATGGTCACTCTCTAGGTTCTGCTGCCCTTACCGGGGGCCGGGCTTTTGGTGCGGAGGGACCACGACGTTTGCGGCCCCGCTTGGGTCGCACCCAGCCGTGACAGTGTTTGAAACTCATTTCACTGCTGCATGGGCAGCGATCATCTGCTTTGGTTTTGCTGAAGGCGGCCGAGAAGTGCGCCTCCCTCTCCGCCACGATCGCCATCACATCCGAAGCGGGGCGGCCGGAGCGCATCAGCATGGTGAGGATTTTTAAAGGTTCGTTAACACGGTGAAAGAAACCTTTGTATCCGGCACACAGA
>JALHTN010000040.1 GCA_022865865.1 Anaerolineales bacterium | reverse complement strand
GTGGTGGAGCAGGGTACGCATCTCTCCTTCGTCGATATGCACACAATGGGCTGCCAGAACTTTGGCATTGAAGATGTTGTTTTTCTTAACATAGGGTATGACGGGCATCCCGTTCTCAGCACGAGAGTTTTCGACTTCGGTTTCCGTCTCGGCGAGATGGATATGCAGAGGGACGTCAAATTCAACCGCCAATTCGGAAGTCGCACATAAAATATCCTCCGTACAGGTGTAAGGCGAGTGAGGGGCAACCGATGGCACTATCAGGGGATGATCTTTCCAGCGTTGGATAAACTCTCGGGCTTCAGCCAGTGATTCTTCATATGATTCGGCATCCGGTGTCGGGAATTTCAACACGGTTTGGGAACATAAGGCGCGCAGACCAGCTTCCGAAGTCGCGCGGGCAACCTGCTCTTCGAAATAATACATATCTGCAAAACAAGTAACGCCATTACGGATTAATTCCACACAAGCCAGCTGCGTGCCCAGGCGGACGAAATCTGGTGATACAAACTCCCGTTCCACGGGCATCATGTAGCCCATCAACCAGACATCCAGGCGCAGATCATCAGCCAAACCGCGCAGCAGGGTCATGGGGACATGCGTGTGGGCATTGATCAAGCCTGGCATGACCACTTTCCCTTCACAATCGATCACCTGGTGAGCAGTATATGCTTGGCGAATCTCATTTTCCGAACCCACGGCGAGAATTGAATCCCCGGAAACGGCAACAGCACCAGGATCATACTGGTTCAATTCCTCATCCATGGTCAGGACGATTGCATTAGTCAATAATAAATCTGAAATTTCAGCCATTATTTTCCCTTTCGACATAATTCGTGAAGAATGATCTGGGTTTATTAATTCATTTTTGGCTTGAGCTGATAGTATCCTATAATTTGCGGATCAAATCTAAACACTGGTTTGCAGCCCAGGTAGAGGCATAACCGGGTGGACCGCCGTAAGAGAGCGGGATCAGCTGCTCAGCCTGCGGGGAATTGCAGGCCAGATAGATTTTCTGGCGTTTCTCACCAGGATGGAGAGTGACACCCAGGATGACATCCGCCAGCTGGTTAAACGGGTGAGTCTTGATCCTTTCAACCAGGTTTTCCGGAGAAAGCGGTGAGGTTGACATCTCACCAGCGATGAATGGACCCTGGGCGGATGCCAGTTTGTGAATCAGGTTGCCATTCAAACCGGATTCAAACACTGCCAATTTCCATCCCTTTAATTGTATATTCGAGAGAGCAACTTGTTCCAGGGTTTCTTGATCAGCCCCATAAATCCAAGATCCGAGGCGCTCCCGCACGAGGTTTTCTACATCCTGGATTAAAGCCTGGGCTTCGTCTTCGGAATCAGCTTTGGCAGTGATGCGTACATCGACCCGACCCGCATGCGCAGCCAACCCGACAGTTGGATTGCCAAGCTGCTCTAAGTCTCCGATGATATCATCGATCTGGGATTCTCCCGCTCCAGCGGTATGAATCACCCTGGCTTTGATCACCCCGTGCAAATCCAGGCGCTGGTGCAAATAGGGGATGATCCTGGTCTCCATGATGTGCTCCATCTCGCGCGGTACGCCAGGCAAGGCGATGATTGCACAGCCTGGGGTTTCAACGATGAAGGCAGGTGCGGTGCCGACTTGATTTTCTACCGCGATAGCACCCTGGGGGACATATGCCTGGCGCTTGTTGTTTTCTGTTGGAGTGCGCCCAAAGCGTAAATGGCGTTCCTCGATCTGCTTCCACAAATCACCACGAAATTCTGTCTCTATTCCCAGCGCCTGCGCTACCGCTTCACGGGTTGGATCATCGATTGTTGGTCCCAGTCCGCCAGTGGTTATGATCAAATCGGTGCTGGGCAAACTGGTCTGGATCGCCTGGGCGATGCGATTGATGTTATCTCCCACGGTAGTCTGGCGGTAAAGATCGATACCCTGTTCGCGTAATTTTAATGATAAGAAGCGGGTGTTTGTATCGACGATTTCACCGAGCAGAATTTCGGTGCCGATGGTGATGATCTCAGCTGTAGGCATGGTGATTACTGTACTTAGAAGTATTATTGTACGTGGGTGATTTAACTTCAGACGACATTATATTCCTTGATCAATCTGCCGCTTTCAAAGCGGGCTAAATCGAGAGTAGAAACATCGAGACTGGAGGCTTCGCCATACATTATGATCTCGCTCATGATTTTCCCGGCTACCGGGCCATGCATAAATCCATGCCCTGAGAAACCTGCACAGATATAAAAACCTGGGACAGGCGTTCCTCCAAAAATTGGATGAGCATCTGGTGTGTTTTCATAGAGACCCGCCCAGTGGGATAATAAGCCCGCTTTTTCCAAGAGAGGCATGCGGTTTGAGGCAGCTTCAAGATGGGAAATTTCCCAATTCACATCCACATCCTGATTAAAGCCAGGTTTCTCACCAGGGTTTGACATTCCAGTCAACAATCCTTCTCCTTCGCGATGGAAATAAAGCGATTGTGCGAAATCGATCACGAAGGGGAAATCACCGGGAATTTCGGGTAATGGGGTGGTGGTCAGGATTTGTCTTCGCAGCGGTGTGATGGGGATATCTACGCCCACCATTTCCCCAATTTTACCTGCCCAAGGTCCAGCGGTGTTGATTACAACGGAAGTGATAATTTTTCCATCCTGGGTAGTAACTGCCACGATCTTGCCTGCCTGGATTTCTACCCCAGTCACTTCCACATTATTAAGGGTTTTTACTCCCATTCGTGCCGCGGCATTTATGTAACCCATGACAACGCTGTTTGGATCGACCAAGCCATCCTTTTCATTGAAAGTACCCGCCAGGATGTCATCCAGGTTCATCATGGGTAGACGCTTTCTGATTTCACCCCCATCTAACCAGATGGTCTGCACACCCAACTTATTTTGCAGGTGAACGTTCTTTTCATATTCGGCCAGGTCTTTCTGATTTGAGAGCAGTATCAAATATCCACACTGGCGATAATCAATGGGCTGTCCAATTTCCTCTTCGAATCTCTCCAGCATTGGCAAGGAGATTGTTGATAGACGGACATTGATCTCTGTTGAAAATTGGTATCGTACACCTCCAGCGCAGCGACCCGTCGCTCCCAGTCCATAAAATGGCTCTTTTTCCAGCAGCACAATGTTTTTTACCCCTCGGGCGGCCAGGTGGTATGCTGTGCTGGCGCCCATCACTCCACCCCCAATGATTACTATGTCAGCAGAACTCGGTAATTTCACTCTTCTATCCCGGGATTAATCAGACTTTGTATTCAATCGAACGGTGCAAAAAATGCGCCAAGATCAAATCTGGACCTCCTGTCCAAACCCCATCTTGTGCGCATTATCGAGCGCCAGGCGAGCTGCAGCAGCATCTTGAACGGCCACCCCGACGGATTTAAAGAAGGTTATTTGATCCTCATCCATTCGACCCGGTTGATCGCCCATAACGATCTCACCTAATTCCGCTTGAATATGTTCCGCTTTGATGAGACCTGCCTCGATTGGCTGGATAATATCGCCTGCTTCGCGCATGGCTGCAGAGCGCGAGTCAACGACGAGAAAGGAACGCGCGACGGTTTGCGGAGGTATCTCCTGCATGTCGGGAGTATAAGCGCCAACAGCATTGATATGGACACCTGGTTTAAGGTGCTGATCTTCGAAAACTGGCCTGGTGGAGGTGGTGGCGCAGCAGATGACATCTGCCTTGGAAACCGCATCCTGGGGGTCTTTAGCCGGTTGTATATCCTTAGGAATGGGTCCACACCCAGCCATCTCCTCAATGAATTTGGTGACCAGTTCGTGTTGGGGGTCGAATAACAAGACCTTTTCAATGGGGCGGACGGTGCAGATTGCCTCCAGCTGGGTGCGGCCCTGCACACCTGCACCGAATATTGCTGCGACCTGACTATCAGGGCGTGCCAGTAAATCTGTAGCCGCACCAGAAGCAGCACCAGTACGGATGGCGGTCAGACTGGCCCCTTCCAGCAGTGCGATTGGACGCCCCGTATGCGCTTCAAGCACTAAAACCACGGCGTGGATCAGGGGTAGATCACGATCCGCATTATGAGGAAAGACAGAAGCAACTTTCACCGCCAGGGCTTCAACTGATTGATGCTGCAGGTAGGCTGGCATAAATAAGCTCATGCCCCCATGTGCGGGGATTGAAAGGTGAATTCGCTGTGGAACGACTGCATTTCCCGCAGATAAGGCGGCGAAGGCGTCTTTTGTAGCGCTGATCATTTCGCTCATTGGGAGTGCTTTGCGCACATCATCTTTTGTAAGAATCAACATCGGATTGTACCCATTATCCTTATCTAGAAGTAACCAAAAAGCGCAGTGAAGGGATTATACCTAGCACTGCGCTTAATTGATTGCATCATCACATATTATGTGATTCCCAAATAAGCCTTCTGCACTGACTCGTCTGTACGAAGATCTTCAGCTGAACCGCTGAGCACGATCTCGCCAGTCTCAAGCACATAACCGCGGTCGGCGATTTGGAGGGCGACCCGTGCATTCTGCTCGACTAAAAGGATCGTGGTTCCAGCCTTATTCAGCTCCTGGATAGTGTCGAATATGCTGTCCACCAGAACAGGAGCGAGACCCATGGAGGGCTCATCCAGCAGCAGAACTTTTGGTTCGGCCATCAAGGCGCGCCCCATGGCGAGCATCTGCTGTTCGCCACCGCTAAGCGTACCACCCAGCTGTTTGCGGCGTTCTTTCAAACGGGGAAACAAGGAATATACCCGCTCTAAGTTCTCAGCATTTTTCTGAGTATCTGTAAGGGCAAAAGCTCCCATCTGCAGATTTTCGGCTACGGACATCAGTGCAAAAACACGCCGTCCCTCGGGTACCTGGACGACACCTTTGCTGACGATTTCATGAGGCTTATTTTGTGCCAGGTCTTCTCCGGCAAGGCGAATAGTTCCTTTCCGTGGACGTATAAGTCCACTGATTGCTTTCAGGGTTGTCGATTTTCCAGCGCCATTACAACCAATCAGGGACACGATCTCAGCTTCTTCCACGGTTAATGAGATACCTTTTAACGCCTGGATAACGCCGTAGTAAGTGTGTACGTTCTCGAGCTCAAGAAGGGCCATATTCGTTTTCTCCCTCAGGCTGCGGGATTGGGTTGACTAGCTTCCTGGGCAGGTGGAGCAGCACTTTGTGCAGCGTCGCGCCCCAGGTAGGCTTCGATGACTTTGGGATCCTTCTGGATATCTACCGGGAGTCCTTCTGCGATCTTGGCACCATAATCCAGAACTGTGATCAACTCAGAAATTCCCATCACTACCCGCATTTGATGTTCAATCAGCAAGATAGTAATGCCCAGTTCATCGCGCAAGCGGCGGATCAGGTTGGTCGTGTCCTGGGTTTCACTAGGATTCATGCCGGCGGTTGGTTCGTCCAGCAAGAGCAGCCTGGGCTTGCTGCCTAAGGCGCGGGCGATCTCAAGCCGGCGCTGATCACCATAAGCCAAATTCTTGGCCAGGTGATCCCCTCGACCGCTTAGTCCCACATAATGCAGCAGCCGCCTGGCTTCCGCAATCGCGGCTTCTTCTTCTCTCTGAGTAGACCTGGTACGCAAAACCCCACCGATTAATCCTGATTTCAGGTGAGTGTGCATGCCAACCAGGATGTTCTCAACCGCAGTCATATTCTTAAAGAGGCGGATGTTTTGGTAGGTACGGGCAACACCCAAGCGGGTGACCCGGTCTGGTGAAAGACCATTGAGTAGACGTCCATCCAGGAGAAGATCACCCTCTTCTGGGTTATAGAATCCCGTGACACAATTGAAAAAGGTGGTCTTCCCCGCGCCGTTCGGACCGATAATACTCTGGATCGCCTGCTCTTTTAGTTCAAGATCGACTTCACTCAGGGCATCCAATCCCCCAAAACGCTTGGTAACTTTATTTGCTACCAGAAGGTTCATGTTTTTTCCTCCTAGTCCAATGTGCTGCCGACGGGAGCGAATTCTTCATCCACAATTTCACCTGCATCATCTTCTCCTTCATGCAGTTCGAGCTTACGCCTTTCTTCAGGCAGTAAGCCCTCTGGCTTGTAGAGCATCATGGCTACCATTACAGCACCGACGACCAGCAGGCGAAATTCGGAAAATTCACGCAGCAGCTGTGGAAGGCCGATCAAGAAGAAGGCGCCTAATATGGCGCCAGGGATGCTGCCCATACCGCCGATGATGATGATGCACAAGACATAAATCGAAACCAGCAGATTAAAGCTGTGAGGGTAAGCTGAGTTCAGCTTGGAGGCGAAGATGGCACCGCTCAGTCCGGCGAAGGTAGCGCCAGTGGCAAATGCCAGCAGCTTGGTAGTTACCGTATTCATACCCATCGCTTGAGCGACATCCTCGTCCTCACGCAAAGCCATCCAGGAGCGTCCCAGGCGCGAATCTTTCAAACGCCAGGCGATAAATCCAACCACCAGACAACCAGCCAGAATGAGATAGTAGAATTTTGTCTGGGAGTTCATAAAACCCAATATGTGTTCCGGGATAGGTATGGCGATTTGCTGGATACCCTGGGTGCCGCCAACAAACGGGCGCAGCCATTCAGACAGCGCCAATATGCGCACGATCTCGCCGAATCCCAAAGTAACGATGGCCAGGTAATCACCCCGCATGCGCAGGACTGGTAAACCCAGAATTATTCCGGATACAGTGGTGACCAATAAAGCAATCGGTAAAGCTGTCCAAAATCCCAGGTTGAAGAAGCCCAGCTCGGGGGAGGTCAGCACGCCCATGGTATAAGCCCCAATGGCGAAAAAGGCCACGTAACCCAAATCAAGCAAACCAGCGTATCCCACAACGATGTTCAGACCTAGCGCCATGATGATATAGAGACCGACATTATCCAACACTTCGGTAAAAAAGATCCCAAAGAATTGGGGCAGGATCAGTAAAATAACAGTACCAATCCCGATCAAACTCCACCTAACCGCGGGTTTTTGGTCAGCGAAAGTACGTTGGCGGGCTGGTTTTGGTCGACCAGAACGCCAGTAATAATAGCCACCAAGGCCAATGAATAAGATGATTGCAGCCGGGATGGATAAGCCGCTGGGGGCGAAAATCCATTTGAAGATAGTTGTGAGGGGTCCTGGGCGAGTTAAAGCAGGCAGTAAAAAGAACAGATCACGCATCAACCCGAGTACGACAACCCATGCCGTGGCGGTCAAAATGGCCGACCTGAGGCGATCAGGCAGCAACACCAGCCCGGCCCCCAAAGCGCCGATTATGGATCCATAGATCAAGGTTACAAAATATCCCAATGGAAAACTTACGCCAAAAGAGATCAGGTCGTAGAGAACGGGAGATGCATTGGGGAATATCAGGCGCAGGTTTACTTGCTGTCCAAGCACCAAGAAGATGGATAATATCAATCCTCCAAAAAAACCAGCCAGCAGCCCCATGATCAGACTTCTTAATCCGGTTTTATTTTGTGCTCGTTGTGCGGCGAGATATCCGCTAGCCATTAATGGTGCCAGCAGCAGGAACTGTCCCATTGAGAAAACGCCCGTGATGATGTAGCGTTCACTGAAGGCTGCGACCATGCCCACCAGGGCCAGCAGCACGGAAACTCCCCCGGCGACTAAACCAGCTGAAATTGCACCTTTCCAGGTATTCGTTTGTTTTTCAGACATGGCGCTCTCCTTTTAAGCCTTGGTGCGGGAAAGGCGCTCACCAAGGATGCCCGTTGGGCGGAAGATCAAGATCAAGACCAGGATGATAAACGCCAGCGCATCTTTGAGCTGGTAGGGGGCGGGAATCCCCAGTCCCGTCAGGAACAGGCTGGGTCCGATCGCTTCGATCAACCCCAATACCATGGCACCTAAGAAGGCCCCGATCGGGTTGCCAATGCCTCCCAGGACTGCCGCCGTGAATGCTTTTAATCCAGGGATAAAACCCATGAAAAAATTTACCACCGGGAACAAGAGCACATAAAGAATCCCAGCGACACCCGCGGCCGCGCCACCTAAGGCGAAGGTGTTCGTGATCGTGCTGTCGACATCGATACCCATCAGTGCAGACACTTCTTTGTCCTCAGAAACCGCGCGCATGGCTTTGCCCATCCGCGTGAACCTGGAGATGGCGTAAATGACAAGCATCATCAGCACCGCACCGACAATCGATACGGCTTGAGTTTTAATGATGCTGACATCACCTATCTGAAAGGATCCCTGCAAGATGTCGATCTCCGGGTAGGCTTTCAATCCAGAACCATACAGGCCGCGAAAGGTGTACTGCAAGAAGAATGAAGCACCGATAGCGGTTATCAGCGGGACCAGGCGAGGTGCGCCGCGCAATGGTTTATAAGCAATGCGCTCGAGGAGAACGGCGATCGTGGTCGAGACGACGGCAGATAAGATGGTGATTAATAGGATGCTGATGATTGGATAGGTGTTCAGAAAACCGGTATTATCCAGGTAGATCGCCAAAAAAACGGCTGTGAAGGGACCGCTCATGAAGACTTCCCCATGAGCGAAATTAATCATTTTCAGGATGCCATAGACCAGGGTATAACCCAGGGCGATTAATGCATATACTCCCCCCAATGCCAACCCCGTGATAGCCAGACTTATCCAGGTGGTGCCGGAATAAATCTGGGCGCGGAGCGTGACGATAGTTCCATAGACCACACCAATCGCAAGAACGATACCGATCGCCCAGACGACAATATCTGTGAAGGTCACCCGCTGGCGCCAATTGCGAAGCATAGCCTCACTCCTATTCGGTTGTTAGAAAAAGAGTGGGGCGAGGGATCCTCGCCCCTCCATTTGGAAAAACTAGCTATGGATTAATCGACCTATGGCCAGACCTTCTCAGGCGGGTATTCACCGGCATGGTACTGGTAAACGGCGATGTGCGGGTCAGCGCAGTCGCCGGTGGGGGTGCATGAGAGATTACCGGTCATCCCCTGGAAGTTCTTGGTGGCGTAGATCGCATCGCGCAGCGCCTGGCGGGGGATATGCAGCGTTCCGTCCGCATCCTGGACCGCAACACTCTCGATCGCCGCAGCAATGATCATGAAGGCGTCGTAAGAGTGGGCATGGAAGATGCTGGTTGGTCTTTCAACCCCATATTTCTCTGCATACTTGGGCACGAAATCGGCCTCGTAAGCATCGCCGAAAACGGAGAAATCAGGACTGGATACGTAAAGTCCTTCAACGGCATCTCCAGCGCCCTCGACGGTATCCGGTGAGAACATACCATCGGCGCCCATAAGCACCGTTTCCTCTAGACCAGCCACATCCTTTGCCTGGCGGGTGATCAGACTGCCACCCTTGATGAAGATCGGGTAGTAGATGATCTCGGGTTCGCCAGCAGCGATGCTGGTCAGCACTGAAATGTAGTCGGTCTGTTCGGGATCGGTCGCTTCTTGACCGGTGATTTCACCGCCCAGTGCCTGGAACTCCTCAGAAAACACAGCCTGGAGCTCCTCGGCGTAAAGACTGCCATCGTGAATGGTGGCAGCTTTGCGGAGACCCAATTCATTGTAGACGAACTCGGCGGCGGCTTTACCCTGGACCAAGTCACTGTGTGCTGTGCGGGCGTAGCCAGGATGCTGGTTCTCGTTGCCTTCAAAAGTAAGGTCAGGAGCAGTGTTGGATGGGGAAACGATCGCGAAGCCTGCCTGGGACAGTAAAGGCACGCCAACCCGGGCTGCGCTGGAGCAAGAGGTGCCGATCACAGCGACGATGCTGGGGTCTGCAGCCAGCTTAGCAGCGGCTGCCTGGCCACCCTCAGCGGAACATTCCTCGTCCTCGCCGGTAAGATTAACATCATGGCCCAGGATTTGACCTTTATCATCGATGGCGATTTCGATCCCGTTGCGGGAGTCGACACCCAGGGTTTCGTTCGCACCGGAGATAACCAAGGCATAAGCTACATGCACCGGGTCACCAGCGGCAACGTCGACACAACCAATTTCATCCGTGCATTCGAAGGCCATTGGAGCTTCTTCTTCAGCAGGAGCCGCTTCAGTAGGAGCCGCTTCAACAGGAGCTTCTTCTGCGGGGGGTGCTTCCGTGGCAGCGGGTGCACATGCTGCCAATACAAAGCTGGTGATCACCAGCAGTGACAGTAAGACTAATAGTTTTTTATTCATTCCTCTTTCCTCCTCCAGAAAGAATTATGATGGTCCCGCATTTGCGGGTTTTGCGAACAATTGGACATATATTACAACAAGCATATGGGCTGGCACCACCTCCTTAAACACCTTGGATGCAGTTGACCTAGAATAACACTGAGCTGGTCAAATCGTTACGATGATTTTAAATTTCTTTGCTTGCCAAGGTTGTAGGTTAATTCCTTGATTTTACCGATTTGTGAAGAATCGGTCAAGGGATAAAGCTCATTTCTCATCAAGCATCTGATAAGGTGTTTGGGAAAGGCAGTTAAAGCGAAGATTAGCACACGGCTGAACCCTGCGGAGAAAACGCCCCGTATGATAAAATTAAGGATACATGACGGTACAGGTAAATGAATAGAGATAGCCAACTAACGCTGCCGCCGGCACCCAACCTGATCGGAGCTATCCGGTCGGGTTTTGATGCTATTACCAACCATATCTGGTTGATCCTGTTCCCGATAATCCTGGATTTATTTCTCTGGATTGGACCTCGAATCAAACTGACAAGTTTGATTAACAACACCTCAGAAGAGTTATTTCGAGTATCCGCCAGTCAGGATCCAAGCTTGGTGGAGCTCCTGGGGCCAATGCAAGAGATCTGGGCAGAATTTGCCGAGCAATTTAATATGCTGGTCCTGCTGCGATCCTATCCGGTGGGCATCACCAGCCTAGTTGTTGCTAAATCAGCGGCAACTTCACCTGTGGCGGATCTAGTAGGATCATGGGAAATCGGATCACTTTGGGGTGTACTGCTGGCCTTCGTTGTGATATCGCTGATTGGGATCGCAGGAGGAACATTGTTTTTCCTGGTCGTGGCGCAGGCTGCTGTAATTGGGGATATATCCTGGAAGCAAGCCTTCTCTGAGTGGCTTTGGAGTTCTCTGCAGATGTTTTTCTTGGCTATTCTTTGGACGGTGATATTTCTCGTTATCACGATTCCTGGAAGCTTCTTGCTTTCATTAGTAATATTAAGCGGTGTTTCTTATGGTCAATGTGCGCTGTTGGTCTTCGCTGGAGCCGTATTTTGGCTGATCTTACCGTTGGTTTTTTCCCCACATGGAATCGTGTTGAACCAGAACAGCTTTTTTGAATCGGTGAAGATCAGTGCAAATTTGGCCCGCAAAACATTACCTTCGACCGTTCTATTCGTCCTGGCAGTTTTCTTACTCAGTAAAGGATTGGATATCCTATGGTCGTATCCAAAACCGACCTCCTGGTTTTTGCTGGTCGGGATCTTAGGTCATGCTCTTGTGACCACAGGATTACTTGCCGCTAGTTTTGTGTATTACCGGGACGCTTTACGCTGGATGGAGGAGATGGTGAAAGTTCGTGATTTAAAAACAGTTTGAGTGGTTCATGATAATAACAAACCAGGGGGATTCTCATTAAAGATGAAAGAATGGCATAAGGAAATTGGAGGTTTATTGTAGATGGGAAAAGATCTTGGCGTTTCGTATGATGCAAAAGATATTCAAGTCTTAGAGGGTTTAGAGGCTGTTCGCCGGCGACCTGGGATGTATGTCGGTGGTACCGATATCAAAGCGCTCCACCACTTAATCTACGAAGTTGTTGACAACTCGATCGATGAAGCCTTAGCAGGCGCATGTGATCGAATCGAAATAACCATTCTGCCGGACAGCAGTGTACGCGTCACCGATAATGGTCGTGGAATCCCGGTAGATATGCACCCACAAGAAAAGAAATCCGCCTTGGAAGTTGTTATGACCATCCTGCATGCGGGCGGAAAATTTGGCGGTGGGAGTTATAAAGTATCGGGTGGATTGCATGGGGTTGGTGTATCTGCGGTGAATGCTCTTTCTGAATGGTGTGAGGTGACTGTGAGGCGGGATGGAGGAATTCACCAGCAGCGTTTTGAGAGAGGCTACCCGGTTGGTCCGGTTGAAAAAATCGGCAAGGCTCCTGAAAATGAAACTGGCACAAGCACCTGGTTTAAGTTTGATCCGGAGATATTCACAGAGGAAGTTGATTATCGCTTTGAAACCCTTGTACAGCGATTGCGGGAAATGGCTTTTGTCACGCGTGGGGTAACGATATATTTTGTCGATGAACGTGCTGATCGGGAAATGACCTTCTACTTTGAAGGTGGCATTACCTCCTTTGTGAAATATCTGAATCGCAACCGGAAAACCCTGCATCCCGTAGTTCATGTTGAGAAGGAAATTGATAATATCACCATCGATGCAGCCATTCAGTATACGGATGCGTTTACCGAATCAGTCTATGCTTTCGCAAATACAATCAATACGATTGATGGAGGTACTCACCTGACCGGTTTGCGAGCTGCGGTGACCCGTACGATCAATGATTATTCTCGCCGCAGTGGTTTACTCAAGGATGCTGATCCTAATTTCACAGGGGATGATACACGTGAAGGCTTAACGGCCATTATCAGCATCAAACACCCTGACCCGCAGTTTGAAAGCCAGACCAAAGTCAAGCTGATGAATCCCGAAGTACAAACCATTGCCCAGCAGGTGATACATGAAACCTTTGGCAGCTTTCTGGAAGAAAATCCTTCAGAAGCGAAAGCTATCGTATATAAATGCCTCACCTCCGCAAGAGCACGTGATGCAGCCCGGAAAGCGCGCGACCTGGTTATCCGCAAATCAGCACTCGAGAGTCTCACCCTGCCAGGGAAGCTGGCCGATTGTTCTGAACGTGATCCGAGCCAGACAGAGCTCTTTATCGTTGAGGGAGATAGCGCGGGTGGCTCTGCCAAGCAGGGACGTGACCGCCACTTCCAGGCAATTTTGCCATTGCGCGGCAAGATATTGAATACTGAGCGAGCTCGGTTAGATAAAATCTTGGCCAGTAATGAAGTTCGGGCACTTATCTCTGCTTTGGGTACAGGTATTGGGGAAGGTTTTGATCTCTCGGGATTACGGTACGGACGCATAATTATCATGACAGATGCCGATGTGGATGGCAGCCATATTCGCACTTTGTTGTTAACCTTTTTCTTCCGCTATATGCAACCCTTGATTGATGAAGGTCACCTGTTCATTGCCCAACCTCCCTTGTTCCGCATCGGTTATAAGAAACAGATTCATTATGCATATACGGAGCAAGATAAAGAGCGCTTATTTGCCAAGATCGGTGTCGATTCAGATAAGATTTCACTTTCCAGGTACAAGGGTTTAGGAGAAATGAACCCGGTGCAGCTCTGGGATACCACGATGGATCCCACTCAAAGGACGCTCCTGCAAGTGACTATCGAGGATGCTGCCGAAGCAGACCGGACATTTGATATGCTGATGGGAGCAGCGGTACCACCCAGACGCCGATTCATCCAAACCCACGCCCGGGAAGTGCGCAACCTGGATATCTAATTCTTGGTCATAACCCTGAAAGATAATCCAATGCTGTATGCGGGTGGGTTGGAAGAAAAGATCGACCTGAAACCAGGGTATTCCCTTAGCTGAGTGATGACGATAGAACGCGGTTCGCTGCTAATTAATCGCTACCGGATCCTTGAGATCCTCGGACAAGGTGGAATGGGTTCCATCTACCGGGCCGAGGACGGGAATCTTGGGGTGGATGTTGCCGTTAAGGAAAACCTGTTCACCTCTGAAGAATATGCGCGCCAATTCCGCCGCGAAGCTGTAATCCTCGCCAATCTGCGCCATCCAAACCTACCCAGGGTAACTGACCACTTTGTGATCGATGGACAGGGGCAATACCTGGTTATGGATTACATTGAAGGAGATGATCTGCGGGAACGTATCGACCTCCAGGGTGTGCTGTCGGATGTGGATGCAGTGATCTTGGGTACGGCGATCTGTGAGGCATTATCTTACCTGCATACCAGACAACCTCAAGTAGTCCACCGGGACATAAAACCTGGGAACATCAAGATCACACCTGCAGGAAATGTTATCCTGGTTGATTTCGGCTTGGCGAAAGTCACCCAAGACAACCAGGTAACTACCACTGGCGCGCGCGCGATGACACCGGGATATTCCCCACCCGAGCAGTATGGCACTGCTAGAACCGATCCTCGTTCGGATATTTATTCTTTGGGTGCTTCATTGTATATGGCGGTAACCGGAGCATTACCCGAAGATGCCCTGGCGCGCGCTATGGGACAAATCGATCTCACGCCAGTCAGAAAACACAGCTCCAAGGTATCACGCCGCTTTGCTGGTGTTATCGAGAAGTCCATGGCAGTCCGTCCAGAACAACGCTACCAAACCGCGCAGGATTTTAGTCGGGCTTTGACCAACACCCGTGTGATCACGGGTAGAAGCGCAGCCAAAGAGGCGACACTGATCCCAGCAGGGCAGGTTGATTCTGCAAAACCTGCGAATTCATCTACAGGTATGTTTTCTGATGGCAGCCAGAATGATCAAGGTGCGTCGTTCTTGCCCGCAAATGGAGCCAGTCTGGCTTCGATGGGCAGAAGGCAATCTGGCAGGCGGGGCATAGGCTGCTGGTTGATCGGTGCATTCTTTATTGTATTGATCACTGCTGTGGTTGGGGGTGCCTACATCTTCCAACCGCAATTGATCAACCAGGCCTTTTCTATGATTCCAGGTAATCTGTTATCGATCCCAATTTCAGTTGGCTCGAATACACCCACAGCGGATGCCGGTTTTCCCAGCTCAACTCCTGATCAGCAAGGAACGGCACTTTTGGTGGGAGTGTTAAAAACCGCAACTCATATTTCATCTTCCCCTACGCCAAGCACAGTGGATAGTACCAGCACGAGTACAGCAACAACAGGACCGACCCAGCGACCCAGCCCAAGCGCAACTTTCGCGCCCTCTCCAACACCTCTAGGGGGTGGATCTGGGCAGATCGCTTTTGCCAGCGATATTACCGGATTGCCCCAAATTTGGTTAATGAATTCTGATGGAACTTCCTCGCACCAGATCACGGATATGCAGGAGGGCGCCTGCCAACCTGCCTGGTCTCCGGACGGGGAGCGCTTGGCCTTCATATCTCCCTGCGGCGGCAACCAGGAGATCTATCCCGGTGCGGGTATCTTTATCATCAACGTGGATGGAAGTGAAACTACACCTCTGCCATCTGCTCCAGGTGGAGATTTTGATCCCGCCTGGTCTCCGGATGGTACCAGCATTGCCTTCACTTCCTTGCGCGATTATAACCGGGCGCAAATCTACGAATTTATCCTGGAAGATAACAGTGTTCGTTCCATTTCAGCAAATACGGTGCGTGATAGCCAACCTGCCTGGTCTCCGGATGGCAGGCAGATTGCTTTTGTCACTACCAGGCGCGGACCTTACCAGATATGGATTATGGATCAATCTGGAGAAGAAGCTGTTTTGCTCTCGCGCAGTGGAAGCCTTAAAGATACCCATCCAAATTGGTCACCTGATGAGGTGGTGATCATGTTCACCCAAACCGAGCTGTTGGGAGGTGTACCACGCCTGGTTGCGATGCGTGTCGAAGAGGGCAACCTGATTGAAAACCGTGTGGTTCAGGAAGTGATCCCGATGAGAGAAGCTTCTTATTCCCATGATGGAGCCTGGATCGCATTTGAGAGCTGGCCGGAAGGCAGCAACCACGATATTTACATCATGACCGCAAACGTGGGGCGGCAGCGCCTGACAGATGATGAAGGTTTTGAATTTGATGCTGCCTGGCGACCTTGAAACTGATTTCCACAGGAAGCGCTTGTAAAATTTATCACTTTCGAGGATAATTGGTGGAGCAATTGAAGGTCATCCACGGCTCCGAAATATTCGAACGAGAGCTGAATGTCTTTTGGAGGTCGGACTCTTTGATGGTATTTAGATCATGTATTAATTGGACCGTTATACGTAATTCTCCCCGAACTTGGTTGTGGCTGGTAATCTCTGCAGCCCTGATGCTCATTATCCCCCTATCATCCTGTTCAATCAGCAATCCGGACCCATTTGTCATGGTTGGGGGTGATGAGCAGCTGCTTGTCCTATTGCGTAATGATAAAGATGGTCATTACCAGGTACGCTATGAGGGTCGTAAGCCAGCGGAGCTGCACTCGCTGCATGTGATGCTGGGTGGTCAAATCCTGCACGTGGATGTGGTGCAGGTTGCCATAGTCCAGAATGGTCAAGAAGTGATTTTAGAAGGGGATGCTACTCTGCCTGAAGGATCACAGGTATTATTAACACCTGATGAGGAATTTGAGGTGCGGGTGACTTACCATGGTCAGACTCTGGGCGGCAATTATATGTATGGGTTCCGCATCGTTTATGGGGAAAACGCGCAGGTGGAGCCAGTTGATTTGATTGCTGAATATGATTATGCAATAATTGTGGAGTGATCAGGATTTAAATTGGCGGTGAGGCTGCTACTCCTGGATTTATTACAATAAGTTATCTCATCACAATTACACAAGGAGCAAATTATGACCGCAAAGATTATCGATGGCAAAGCAATAGCTGCTGAAGTTCGCGAAAAAGTGGCTGAGGATGTTGCCGAAATGGTGGCAGCTGGAAGACCGAATCCAGGATTGGCAACGGTTCTGATTGGAGAAGATCCGGCTTCGCAGGTATATGTACGATCGAAAATAAAAGCCTGTGAAAAAGCAGGTATCGAGTCTTATGGACACCAATTACCCGCCACTGCCACACAGGAGGAAGTCGAAAGAGTGGTCAAGGAATTAAACGCTGATCCTAAAGTGAACGGCATCCTGGTGCAGCTGCCCCTGCCGGATGGCCTTGACGAGGAAAAGGTTCTTCAGGCGATCAATCTGGAAAAAGACGTGGATGGTTTTCATCCTGTCAATATCGGTCGCCTGGCCCAAAAGGGACGCGAATCCTTATTTGTCCCCTGCACCCCATCTGGGATTATGTATTTACTTGGTACGACAGGGGTTCCCCTTGAGGGTGCGGAGGCTGTCGTCCTGGGCCGGTCGAATATCGTCGGTATGCCGGTGGCTTTACTGCTGGTGAAGAGCAATGCTACGGTCACAATCTGCCACTCACGGACAAAGGATTTGCCCGCCACCTGCCGAGCAGCGGATGTCCTGATCGCCGCAGTTGGACGAGCGGAAATGGTGCGTGGAGATTGGGTAAAACCCGGTGCTGTTGTGATCGATGTTGGCATTAATCGTGTAGACGATCCAAGCAGGGAGAGGGGATATCGCCTTGCTGGGGATGTTCACTACGATGAGGTCAAAGAAGTCGCCGGCGCTATTACCCCTGTTCCTGGCGGGGTTGGACCGATGACGATAGCCATGCTGTTGGCAAACACAGTCAGAGCCGCGAAATACCAGCAGGGGTAATTAATCCCCCGCAAAGTGAATAAATAAACGGGCTGGTGAATTCATCACCAGCCCGGTCGCTTTAAGG
Source organism: Anaerolineales bacterium (assembly GCA_022865865.1). Next base: position 226 of record JALHTN010000040.1, on the reverse strand, counting down.
AAGTTTTGCTCATTGAACCTGGAAGCTGTCAAGCATCTCCTGGCTGTACATGCCCAGTGGGGTCAGCTTGTAGACAAACCCGTGATCGGCGAAATAATAGAATTCGTTTGGAGCGATCATTTGGTTCAGGTAAACCCGGAAACCGCTCAGATCGCCTAATTTATATCTCTCTCGTTCTCCCCGCTCAAGATTATCCTCCAGAAAGGTTTCCAGTGTTTGGTTTCCC
>JALHTN010000344.1 GCA_022865865.1 Anaerolineales bacterium | reverse complement strand
TCCCGCATGGCACAATACAGTTTGACTGGATGATTTCCAGGGGGGAAATATATTTCCCCCTGGTGATTCATTGATTGATTAAAGTATGAATATCCTTTTTGTGGTCCCATATGTACCCAATAAGATCCGGGTACGCCCATATAGCTGGATCCGCTACCTTTCCAGGCTGGGTCACCGCATCACGTTGTTCACGGTTTGCACGAATGGGGATGACCACCAGGCGCTGCAAGAGCTGCAGCAGTACTGCGACCGCATCCACCAGGTCGATTTGCCCACCTGGCGTTCGATGGTGAACTGCCTGCTGGCGCTGCCAACCAGCCAACCACTGCAGGCAGTATATTCCTGGGATGCCTCCCTGGCAGAAGATCTTTACTCAACCGCCAATCAGGGCAATGGCGCTAGCCCTTACGACATTGTCCATGTTGAGCATTTGCGGGGGGCGCGCTATGGTTTGGATTTCATTTCCAGATCCGCTGAACGGAGTTCCCGGCTGCCAGTCGTCTGGGACAGCGTCGACTCGATCAGCTTGCTGTTTCGCCAGGCGATGGTGCAGAGTAAAAGTTTATTCAACCGGGGTTTGACCAGGTTCGAATTAGGTCGCACCGAAGGTTACGAAGGCTGGTTGGTGGATCAGTTCGACAGCGTGCTGGTGACATCAAAACATGATAAACAAGCGCTGCTTGACCTGGCTAAAAATGATGGGGCAGACCAGCAGATTAATGTGCTGCCCAATGGTGTTGACCTGGAATATTTCACCCCTGATGCTGCGGGTGAAAGGCAAGATCAGATGGTTGTTCTGAGTGGCAAGATGAGCTACCATGCCAATGTCACCATGGTGGTTGATTTTATAGAAAGCATCATGCCCCACGTATGGGAGCAGCAGCCGCAGGTGAAAGTCTGGGTTGTGGGTAAGGATCCACCGCCAAAGTTGAAGGCCTACACTGAGAATGAGAACATCTATGTTACCGGCACTGTGGATGACATCCGTCCTTACCTGAGAAAAGCAACCCTATCTGCCTCACCGATTCCATACGGCGCAGGCATCCAGAATAAAGTCTTAGAAGCCATGGCCTGCGCGACTCCGGTAGTTGCTACCCAACAGGCAGTTTCAGCGCTGGATGTCCAGGTAGATAAGGAAATCATGGTGGCTGGAAATCCAGTCGAATTTGCCGATAAGATGATCGCCCTCCTGGAATCACCAGAACTCAGGGTTGAGATTGGTAATGCTGGACGCAAATATGTCGAACGCAACCATGACTGGGCTGTGCTCGCGGCTCAGCTCGCAGAAGTTTATTCGCAAACCCTCGCTCGAGCGTGAGGTGAGATCATCATTGATGGTATATTAGAAAGAGTTTGGAAGGAATAACTATTTATGGAATTAAAACAATATATCCTACCTCTGCGCCGCTGGTGGTGGCTGTTGTTCGCAGCAACCTTAATCGCGGCTGCATCAAGCTATCTGGCTACCTTGAGACAACCACCCATTTACCAAACCTTGAGCACCTTGATGATTGGCCAGGTGATCACAGATCCAAATCCCACGGGTGCTGAATTCACACTCAGCCGGCAGTTAGCTGAAAATTATGCTGAAATCGCCAACCGCGAACCGGTGAAAATTGCAACCAAGGAAGCCTTGGGTCTTTCCTGGCTGCCAGATTACAGGGCGACAGCGCTCCCGAATGGTCAATTCATTGAGGTAGTGGTCACGGATACACTGCCTGAAAGAGCTCAAGC
>JALHTN010000343.1 GCA_022865865.1 Anaerolineales bacterium | reverse complement strand
GCACAGCTTTACATTGATGGTGAATTGGTCGGCAACACCGAGTTCCCCACAACGGTACCCATTTTATTCGGGATTGAAGGTTTGAGCTGCGGTTATGATTTCGGTGAAGCGGTCTCACACGCATATCACTCGCCGTTCACCTTCACGGGGAAGATTCACCAAGTCACGATGGATCTGTCTGGCGAGTTGATCGTCGACGAAGAATCTAAAGTGAAGCAGCTGATGGCACAACAGTAATCCAGCTGTTCCGAAGTTTTTAATGCAAACGGCGTTCTTGAGTTTATCAAGAACGCCGTTTACTTTTTCCCATGCTGCTTAATCTCTAATCTATCCTGATACCAATCCTGTGTTCCAATTCACTTATCTTATAAATAGAAGTGCCCAGGATTGAGCCTCCTCGAAATGGCTGGATGATCAGTTTTTTACTGGGATGGTTGTAATATTCTGTAGGATGTCAATGGATATTCAGATGATAAGTTCATACCGAGACATGGAGAGATACTATTTCATACTCCGATTTCTCCAGCATCGACTTCGTTCAGGATTGATATTGCCTATGCGTCCATACCATCGACTCTAAATACTTATTATTTAGATCTACCCTTGACTAATTATATATATTAGATATAATTAGTCTATATTCCAATACATCCACTAATACTTCCCACCAACCCACACAATGGAGCTGCCCAAAATGAGAAAAACAAGGTCGCGCTCCTTTCTTGAAGAGTCCCCTCCAACCAAGAGGACATCTACCAAGGAGGTAGCCAAGTTGGGCTGCTGGCACCAAGTCCCGGCTTGGCACCCATCCCCCCAGGGTATCGGGTACAGTTGTGGCTTTTTCTATAAAGAGGAGGAAACAGTATGACACTTTACGAAGCAACCATCAGCACTAAAACTAAGGCAATACAAGATTTAGGATCATCTATCCAGGGTTCTGTCCACACATCCGGCGATGAGGCTTATGATGAGAGCCGTATGGCATGGAACCTGTCCGTCAACCAGAACCCCGCGCTGATCGTAAATGCTGAGACCGCCGGCGACATGGCTGCAGCTGTGCAGTTCGCCAGCCAGCAGAATCTGGGTGTAGCGGTTCAGTCCACCGGTCACGGTGTAGCAAACCCAGCCAATGGTTGTGTGCTGATCCGCACCTTCCGTATGACTGGAGTGCAGGTCGACGCAGGAAGGCGTACCGCAACCGTTGAGGCCGGTGCCAAATGGGACAGTGTGCTCGAGAAAGCACAGGGAGTTGGGCTGGCGCCATTGCTCGGCTCCTCACCCGATGTGGGTGTAGCCGGATACACGCTGGGAGGCGGGATGGGTTGGCTGGCGCGCAAGTATGGTCTGGCGGTAGACAGTGTGAACTCTTTCGATGTGATCACCGCCGATGGACGTCAGCTGCACATTTCAGATCGTGAGCATAGCGATCTATTCTGGAGTATGCGCGGCGGTGGCGGCAGCTTCGCTGTACTGGTAGGCATGGAGATCCAGCTATACCCGGTCACTACCGTCTATGCCGGCAACCTGGTTTATGCCCCCAAAGATGCCAGACAGGTTGTCACACGCTATCGAGAGTGGATCAAAGACCTACCGGATG
>JALHTN010000039.1 GCA_022865865.1 Anaerolineales bacterium | reverse complement strand
TCATTTACGCAATTTATTCCAGAAAACAACCAACCATCATTTAATTCAGCTTGAAGTTCCATTCCGGAAGTAAATTCTTCAAGGGGAGGAAATAAAGTCGTGAGGTATGAATCACGGAAAATCACTAACACGCCATCGCAATTATCGATGGAGTGCAGTATTTTTTGTAAATTGCTTTCGTAATCTGTAGGAATTTGATTCTTCACCGGATCAATTTTTTCTGGGATATTATTGGTCGGTCTCCCAGTAATAAAGTATACAGGGAGCGCTTCATTGGTATGAATTACAACATCAGGTGCTATATTGCCAATGGCAGCAATGGATTCAGAGGCTTGCCACTGTCTGCCAGTAAAGCCTCTACCATTAATTTTCATTTCACGAAGAACAGATGCGCTTCGGAAAAAATTCAAGCCTATAAAACCGATACAAAAAACAATGATTATGGTTTTTAGCCAAAGCTTCTCTTCGACCGGCAAAACTTTCCATAAAATTATGAACCCGAGGATCAAGCTAATTAAATAAACCGGTGATAAGATCCGATCGTTCAAACGCGTCGAAGCATCGAAGAATGTCAATGAGACGATCAGCAAAGATACATAGACGATTAAATAAGTCAATAATAAGAAAATGAAACGCCCAGTTGAACCTCTTTCTAGCCAATCTCCTCCCTCCCTCCGAACCCGCAGCACCCACCAAACAATTCCCAAGAATATACTCACTGCCAGAATAATAGTCACAGTAATCCTAAGTGAAGGTGACACCCTGAAAGGTAAGAACCAGAGATTTATGGTTTCTAAACCTTTCATCAATTGGTTTTTGGTTGGGGGGTGGAATAATATTGTACGATTCGTTATGGTCCCAGCGATCAACCAGTTCCGAAGGTACCATAGAATTACAGGAATGATTCCAATAACACAAAATAATAAACTTTTGGTAATCCTCTTTCGGTGCGTACCAGGAGAGATTACAAGCACTGCAAACCCACCACACACAACAGCGGATAATCCAACATAACGAGTCAGATAAGCTAACCCAGCGAGAATTGAGGCACACAATAGCTGCCATGTTTTCTCATCTTCAAAATATTTATTGAGCATCCAAAACATCGAAAGCAGTAAAACCAAGAAAAGAGATTCTGTCATCGCCAGGAATTGGAGATCTAATAGAACAGGAGAAGAGAGGACAATTAAGGCGCTTAAAATTCCCGGGAGCAAAGTTTTGGTTGTGGTAAAAACCAGCCAACCAGTAAGAAAAACTAAACAGCCAAATGAGATGGCAGAGAAAAGACCACTGACACTCACCATGTCCATTTGTAAGAAATAACTCAAGAGAGCTAACAGGATTGGGTAAAACGGCGGGAAATGTGTCAATGGGATAAAATTTCCATATCCATCCAAACGACCCAGGCCATATCCACTTATTAAGTTATCTGCTGCACTGAGATAGAAAACGGAATCGTACCCGACCCCAATGCCCCAAGGTATATTCATCCAAACCAGCAAGGCACCGGTAAGCCCGATTAATAATAATACCCAAGGTGCTATTCGATTCTCAATTGATGCATACCTATTACTGTTCAATCAACATTGCTCCATATTGAATGTGAATCTACCTTAGATATCCCCATTTTGTGAGTGTTTTTCCAGCCACTGACCAAAAAATGTCCCGATCACGCGCAGTGAACATATCCTTCCATGAACCCTGTTTCCCTTTCTGAAGAATCCCTGCAATTTCACTCGCCTTTTCCTGCTGCCATTGGGCATCAGGGTTCTGGCTTAATTCATCATTGACTGCATCAACCAGATCGTCGTTGGGAGATTTCGCATCCAAGAATAACCAAATTTTATCCAATTCACTCCAGGGGTGAACAAGAAGGTCTTCGTATCGCAAGGAATAGTGCGTCTTCTCATACAACCTTTGACTATAGGTCTCTGTTTCTTCAACATTAGTTACCCAACTCTGGGCTGCCTGGTAAATTCCCTGTTCTGTAAACACTGACTGAACACCACGAAGGAATGGTTCGGGATTGAGAATAATGGCGTTTCGAATATTTTGGTCATCCTTGGATAGATATTGGGGTTGATCAATAAATGCTTGAAAACGGTGAGATATAGCAGCATCCCGTCCATCCCGTACGATATAAATTAATTGACCATCAGGATACACTTTATGCATCAGTTTTACTGCTCGGCCATTAAGTAAACTGCTTGGACTTTTATCACCAACGATCACCTTTCCAAAAGACTTCGCCTCCCTTTCCAAAATGTAGTCAGAAACAACTCTTTGCACGATCCCTGACAAATCTTTTCCCCGATTCCATCGATTATCCCGGCGTGATAGCCATGCTCCAACTTCCTCGTTGGATACAAGAGATTGGAGCAAGGGAGGGCGGGTGAAAAAATGTGCCTGCCAATTGCAGTGGACTTCGGGATGAAGCCGGATAAGGCGAGCTAAAAGAGTCGTTCCAGATCTGGCATGTCCAAATATGAAGAACTTACGCATCGGGAAAAAACTTTTAACTTCGACTATTTCCTCTTCAGTGATATCTGGAATGTTTGACCTTGCTAAATTTGACGCAGGATCATGACGCAGTATATTAGAAACATGTCTTAATCTCTGGAAATACCTATTCATCTTTTACCTGAGAAATACGATCCTATTCTGAAAATCCACATCATTAAATCAATCTGAATTATTGAGAATTCGGAACAGGTGGTTATAAATTCTCGACAGAATTTTCCCACCTCCGGGAATATGAAGGAGCCAATGTTTTCGTTTGCGTCTTATCTGGATTTTTCTCTCGAATTGGAGACCCAATTCATGTGCTTCATTAACCATATTTGGGGTTAATATATTCCCTAAATGTTGTGTATACCGGTCTACAGTTGATAATCGAAGATAGCCAAGCGCATCAATCGCTTGATCCAATTCCATCATCTCTCCCATCAAATTTCCTCCCCATATGTCGGGGAGCGCTTTGACGATAACATCTTTTGGAGTGACAAATTGGAAATGGCTCGCAGAACCGAATGCATCAACACCTTTGAAAGTTAATATCAGATCCTTTTGGTCTTGGATTTTTTGCATATGAACTGCAGGATCTCGACCAACACTTTCCGCCCAATCCATTTCCCACTTATCAGGAATACTGTACTCTGTATCTAGTTGTAAACCAGGTTCACCATCCTCAATCCATTTCAACAAAGATTTTCGAGAACGATCTGAAGCGTCTCGAATCGGCACACCACTCACCATCCCAACCTGTGGAAAATTTTCTAATATCTCTAATTGGGCTTCTATCCAACCAGGATAGAAAAAGATGTCATCATCTGCATAAGCCACAATTTCACCAGGTACTGCGCGAAATAATATTTTAAATGCACCGATTTTTCCGATATTGCGGTCAGAAAGAAGAAGATAGTCAATTCTCCCTGAATCTTGCATTTCCATCAGATAATCGACGACTTCCTTACAGCTGCCGTTGTCGAATACCATCAGATCAAATGGGAGTTCTGTATTCGCTAAAACGCTCGCCAAGGCCAGTCGCAATATATCTAATCTATTCTGAAAATAACCTTCCAGGTGGGGAATATAGATCAGCAGGGCGATTGTCACCTTGGCAGGACGGTAATTTGATATTTTTCCCCTGGCAGGATTTATACCTATTCGAGCCATATCAAATTTGGATTAATTATCCCCAACCACCAGCAAATCACCTAACAAATATTTATCATTCACCCAAATATATGCTCGCCAAACCTCAGGAAATTGCCTGGCGGTGTCCCAAACCTGTGCTCTGTACAGCTTCTTGTCACAATCCTCTTTCGGTTTTGTAAATCCCCCGTTCAAGTAGATGGTGAGCTGTCCTGAAGACTTTTTAAAGTTTACTTTACCTACTCGAAGATTGGATTGGAACAATGGGTTGTAGAGCGCTCCAACGTACTGTGAACCAGTCGAAAATAAACTGTTAAGGGCAACCTTTACATCCTTTTCAATATCTCCAGTAGGTTTGAATCCTGTACCCACAGGCACCAGGCTATCCCCACACCCGGTAGATCCACCTGTACCTTGATGAACAAGGTATTTCACGATTACATTAGCAGGAGCAGCTGCCTGGGGAACTGGAGTGTTGGTAGCTGTTGGTGTTGCCGTTGGTTCCTCTGTGGCAGTCGCAGTGGATGTCTTTGTGGGAGTAATCGTGGGTGTGGCAGTTGGTGTGTGAGTAGCCGTTGCAGTAGCAGTTGCAGTAGAAGTTGGAGGCAGCGGTGTATCGGTTGGTGGATTTGGGGTTTCCGTTGGTGGTTGCGTGATTTCAACTTGCTGGCTGTCAATACTTGACGAACAAGCAGCTAACAGAAGAATCAGGCTGAAGAATAATACTAGCTTTGCTGGTGAGTGTTGTGTGATCAATCAATAATCTCCATTTATATAGAATGATGCATCATTATTTCAAGAGCGGTATTCCGGAATCCACCCTTGGTTTGGTAAAAACCGCTCAATAACTCTCCGGTGAAAGAAACCTGCACGACGTTTCAATCTGACCAATCTTTCACCACCGATATTATCCTGGTAAAGGTCTGCTTCGCATGGCTCAGCCAGCAAGGTGATATAGAGTGGAATAAGTTTCGAGCGCGGATGACCATGAGTTTCAATTATTCTCGTCCGGAACCCGGCTTTATTCATCACCTGTATCAGGGTTTGTCTGCTGAATGAGGTCAAATGTGCCACTTCAAAACAATCATGAGCGTACAGATTAGGAACTTCGATTAACAAAATTGCATCATGGGTAAGATGATTTTCTCGCAAACCTTTGAGGTAATCCACTGGATCCGGAATATGTTCCAATACGTGGATCATCGATACCAGATCGAATCTTTGTTCCTCAGCTTCTTTTCCTTGGACCAGGCTATCGTAAACCGTAAATCCCTTGCTTTGGGCGAATTCCCTATATGCTGCTCCTGGTTCAAATCCAACAACTTGACAATTATAGGCTTTTTGAACTTTTTCCATCAGCAAACCTGAGGAGCTCCCTATGTCCGCAAATCGGTTCACTTTATCAATCCCAATCTGCTTGAGAAAGTTTACCAACCTATCCGCCCTGGCTTTCTGCACAATCAGATCTCTCTCGCTGGGACCTTGGCTTCCTTGGTAAATCTCCCTGTACTCAGCCTGGTAAAAATCCTCCAATTCCGGGCCTGTCATGCGCGGGGTTTGATAGATCAACCCACAGTTTGAGCACAGCACATTGACAACCTTGAAACCTCGAAAATCACGCTGGTCAAAGATTGTGCTGCTTTCTTGCTCACATAAAGGGCAGTTCGTTACGGATTCCGGCATTGTTCGAATCAAATATTAAATAAGAATGAGGTTGATCTACAAACGATTTTCATATTTTTTTCGCGTTCTCTTCAACCAACGAACCAGGGATTTGCGAGCGCCTTGAAGATTATCATCAGTTACCATGAGTTCAAGCTTATGAAGTAAACGCGGCATGCTCATAGGGGCAGGTTTTAACTTTCTATCTACCAATACCTTGTTGGCTTCTAAGATTGTGTACATGGACTTCACGCCCCCGGCAATCCTGATGTTCTTCTTGGTTTCTGGCAGATCGTAGGGAGGCTTGTTATCAGGAAGATGACTGTAATCATGGTTTTGATGGACGATCATAGCAGAGTGGGTCACATCCACCACCTGCCAACCAGATTCTACCGCATGGTAAATGGTCCAATTATCCCAACCCGAACGTCCAATGGCAAATTCTGGCATATCATGGAGTAAATGCCGGGGAACTAGGAAGTAATCACTTCCCACGGGTCCATGCAGCATACCCCTAGCAATTACCTCTTCATGGAGATCCTTATCCCAGCCCGGGTAGAATTCTAGTTGTTGTTCTATGTCCAGATCCCATCTTCTGCCCAGAATAAGGAAATCCTTGGCCTGGGCTGCCACTTGCTTCGTCGCTTCCACGAAATCGGTCATGAGAATGATATCGGCGTTCAAGATCGCCAGATAAGGAGCGTCGCTCTCGGTTCTCGCAACCTCAAACATTGAACTGATATATGGCGTTCCCTCATCACTACAATTAACATTTCGGAAATGCGGGATTTGATATTCATTAGCGATCTCTGCCATACCCTCTTCATTGCCCATCAAGAAAACATTCACCTCATCTCCAAGGTGCATCCACGATTGGATAGCATTACGTTGGATGGTTGAAATGTGGGGGTTGGTAAAGGGTTTTGGTGCAGTGAAAACAGTAAGAAATGTCATTCAATGATTTTCCCGGAAGAAGAATTGCTGTCCACTGGATTGCATTTCACCGTCCGCAAATGATGGGTAGCCAAAAATCTAGCCTGCATACGATGTACTTCCCGATTTGTTCGACCTGATCACAGTAAGAAAAATAATTATTGTTAGCTAGTCGTTTCAAAATCACGGTAATCATTATGTTTGATTTCCGCATTGATATCAGCCAGTTTGGGCTCCCTTTTGAATAAATCAAGCACTTCATACCAAGAGAAGTCATCTCTACCACCGAAGCGCTCATAAATCATTCGCAGAAGCTCCAGGTCTTGTGGAGTATCGACAGTCCACCGTATGTCACCATAATCTGGCTCATGATCCAGGATCTGAATCCGGAAATCCTGATCATTTTCATATAGATAAGGCAGAACATGTTCTCTCTGATGAGGTTGGATTGCATCTCGCCAGGCATTCTCCAATGCAGAAAAAGTACAGACTTCAGTATCCAGGCCAATCGGAAAAGTCCGCTTCCAAGGAGGAGGCAGCCGGTTAGCTGTAAAATCCCATGCGGGAACAATCCCATCGCGGAGTAAATTTCTATTTACCAGTGTTTGGCCACTCTGTGTAATCAAGCTGGGTCCACGACCATAGAATGCCATCAGCGTTTGATCGATAACTATGGGATCAATGATTGGGCAATCAGCAGTGATTCGGACCACAACGCCTGCTGAATGATGTTTAGCAGCCTG
>JALHTN010000342.1 GCA_022865865.1 Anaerolineales bacterium | reverse complement strand
TCAGGCGCTGAAACGGATGAAGGAATCAGCATGATCTATTATTATCGAGCCTTAGAAGAGGTGGGGTTTAAAGCCAGAGATTTGAAAGTAGAACTGGATCGTGAATTAAAAAATATTTGGCGAGATCTTCAGAAGATCATCATCCAGGAAGAAATGGCGACCCAATAATCTATAAGTAAAGGTATTCAGAATTCGTATAGGTGGAATCTTCTGGCACAAATTCTTTCGTGGTGTATTAACTGAAAATCACTCCTCAATCACTTATCTGATTTGAAGGACTTTTTTATTCTGCCTAGATCCTGGTTGGAAACTGCAGCAATGTTCAAAAAGAGGGATATATGAGTCTTTGAGGAAAGCAATCCAGAACCCCAATACTCCCCCGTGGAATGTTTATGAGCCACAAAAAAACCCGCATGGTCCAGGGCCATGAAGATGATGATCAGACCACGTAATGCATCAATCGCGAACAGGCGTGAAGCAGCGCTGCTCTCCCTTTTCTCTTCCGGTTGAACGTTTTCCATGATTTTCCCTTACACTAAGAATTCAGGTGGTGGAGAATTCCTCATCGGTGTTGAAATTGCAAATCAACAACTCACTCAATGGGAGAGAACGCATATAGATTGTGATAGAAGACCGACTGGTTCTGCTCCGGTTATTCCTTTTCCTCGTTTGCATAATATCTCAATAGAACCCAACCCTGGTTATCTTGTTTAAAACTTGAGGAATTACATGATCTCAATATCAAATTAAGGAGAGGTAGCAGCCGCATACAGGAAATTCTGGAGTTCACTATCTATATCCTTCCAGGTTTTTCGAGGAGCGAGAAGAATTTAGGATCGAATCATTTGAGAAGTAGATATTTTTGGGAAGAGGGCTCCACCTGAATTATCGTCTATCCAATTAAAGTTTTCTCTTACCAGTAATTGTTTGTTTGCTCAAGAAAGAACAGATGGGTGTTCTGGTTTTAAACCAGAACACCCAAACGCGTTTAGAAGGAGATCACTTATCTCCCAGGTTGGTGATATCTCCACTGCCGTTGCCGGTCGATGAGACAGTAGGTCTCCCGTAATAGCGAACATTTCCGCTGCCCATAATTCTTACATCTAAAGTGTCAACTACCCATACAGTAATATCTCCTGATCCCCCAATGTTGATATTAGTCACCTTGCTGGCCAGATCCTCAGCTTGAAAGTTTCCAGATCCATTGATGTCAATATCCTGTTCGCCAACATTTCCATCATTAATACGTAGATTACCAGAACCGTTGACATTCAATGACAGATCATCGGCTTTCAATTCCATCAAGGTGATATCTCCCGATCCGTTGATTTTGACCCGCAATGATGGGACTATAACCCTGCCAGTGCTCACATCTCCAGAACCACCGATGTTGATTTCCAACCGGTCGGCGAGCAGGTCTCCCATGTTGATATCTCCCGATCCGCCAATATCCACATTGAACTGGCCGCTTTCCAGGTCTGGTACCTGAATATCACCAGACCCGGAGATGCTGACTCGCTCAAGATCCTTCACCGTCAGGAAGAAATATACGGGTTTTGTCGGTCTCAAGTTGACAGTTGATGGATTGGTGCTGATCTTCAAGGTTTCACCCCGAATATCGGTTTCAAAATACTTCATCAGATTATCTTCTGCTTCAATGCGCAGTGATTCTTTTTCCCCAATCTCGATGATCACATTTCCGATGGTAGCCAGGTCCACACCTGTGACTCCACTGATCGGTCGTGTTTCTTCGACCACATTGCCCGAGCCTCGTTCTCCTGAAACGACATTATTCTCAACCAATATTCCACTCAATTCACATGCCATTGTTGCCAGCGCTAAGACCGCTACCAAGAGTGTTAATGTTATTCGCCGGTTCATTTTATTTCTCCTTCGAATGCTCTCCAAATTTGAAGAATTGCATTATTAAATAAATTTCTTCCAGTTCGAGAAGGTGGTAATGGGTATGCAGAAGTGCTCTCACCAGAAGTTCTTTCCAATCGTATCAAAATCAGGGACTTTTGTCATCCTTCGTGAGGATCGTTAGACCAATACTATAGAATGGTTAATTTTGATCTCAGCAGGTAGATTGTTGCTCAAAAAATTCTGCTGGCAGATGCAAGTAGGTTGATACACTGGTCGACCTTTCTGTTCTCAATTCGATATTTATTCACTATTTATTTATACATAAACCCGTCCTCATAATACAGGGGGATGAGTATAAGGATATTTATAATGTAATTACTCTAATCGTTCCAAGCGCACTTTTTCCTGGTTCTGGATCGATTTCAACTGTTCACAGTCACCCATAATTTTTCCAAGGATGTTGACCGGACTGTATGCGCGCGGGCGCTCATCGGTGCTTACTGGGGTGGGGCCAAAGAAAATGCAGAAAGCTTGGCCAACTGGCCAATATCCCAACTCACCGATTGCAACAATCTCGTGAGCGTCCGGTTCTTGAGGCATATAGAGGGGTATTTTAAAGTAGATCTCTTCTCCCCAGGTGTTTACCTGGCTTTCAAGCGGCAGGTGCTTCCAGAGTTCGTTGGATGTCGGGCTGTCATTCAGCTCTGCGTGGAAGGAAAGATGCTCAAACTTAATTTCGATTTTGTTCATATATCTCCTGCCTTTCTGGATTATACTGGCAATTTACCCGCTTTAAATATATATTGTAGTATCAAATGCAAGAATGATAGCATCCATTTTCATCGGCTCAATCTTCGAATGAAATTATGGTGCTGAAGATGTGAGCGCAATGGCATTCATCGTTTTAGTCATTAGGACCATTCTGGTTTCTCATGGACAAATTGCAGGGGACCTTTCTAAAGTTGCATTCAAATACCAGACAAATGATGAACCAGACGATATATATAATAGTGTATTGATCATAATCAGATAGTTTGGGGATTTCATAAGAATAAATAGTTTTATTGGTGTGGGATGTGGATACCCTGTGGTTTGCTAGTTGTTGGGAGATGAATTGATGTTGGAAAATCTAAGAACATACTTGTCGCGGCGCTTTGAGCCGGAACCAGGGGAAGATTCTGAAGCACAGCGTCAGGCTGCACTATTTCGTCTTAGTGCTGATCTTGCTGCAGCCCTGGATGAGAGAGACGTATGCCAGCGGGTCGTGGTAGGTTTGCATGATACTTTAGGCTATGATTTTGTGGCTTTTTTCCTGGTAGAGGAGTCCACCGGGGACCGCGTCATGATAGCGAGCGTTGGTTTCGTGGATCCGCCTGTGCGTTTGAAGGCCGGGGAAGGTTTGAGTGAACTCGCCTTTTTGGATGGACAGCTGCGCTACACACCGCATGTCAACCAGGAGCCGGGATATTTTTATGGTATGGGTGGATCGGAGGTTGATGTACCTGTGCGCATCGGCGGCGAAGTGACTGGTGTATTGATTGCAGAAAGTAAACAGCGCGCGGATTTTGGTCCCAAGGATTTTGAGATCCTGACAGCTGCTTCACAGCAAGCTGGGCTGGCGATTGAAAAAAACCGCCTTATTACGGTAGAAAGGAGACGGGCAGATGAGCTGGAAGCTCTGCGGGCGACACTGACCGAATTAACCGCGGAACTCGAGCTGCAAGTCCTGCTTCGAGCGATTGTTGAACGAGCTTCTGTTTTATTGAATGGTGCGGGCGGTGAGTTAGGCCTTTATGACGATATCGGCCGTGAAGTCGAAATTGTGGTCAGCTATGGTTTTAGTCAAAATTACATTAAAACGAGTCATCTGCTCGGCGAGGGGGCGATGGGACTCGTCGCGGAGACCGGGGAACCATTGATCCTGGATGACTATTTAACTTGGGAAGGACGCGCCCACCATTACGACCAGGATGAAATTCACGCCATCGTGGCCGTTCCCCTGCACTTAGGAAAAAGGCTGATCGGGGTTATAACGGTTGTTGCGGCTGATGAGGCACGCAAATTTTCCGATCGCGATGTAAACCTTCTCAATCTGTTTGCCCAGCAAGCTGCTATCGCCATTGAGAACGCAAGTTTGTTTGAAAAAGCTCAAAAGGAGATCGCAGCACGAGACCGGGCCGAGGAGGAACTGCGGAGATACCAGGAGCATCTCGAAGAACGAGTGGCAGAGCGTACACTCGAACTGCAGAAGAGTGAAGAAAGCTACCGGAATCTCTTCAATGGTGTTCCAGTCGGTTTATACCGTACTACCCCGGCTGGTGAGATCATGGATGCTAATCCAGGATTGATCCAGATGCTTGGATATCCAGATAAAGATTCATTGCTGGCTGAGAAGGCTAGCAGCATGTATATGAAAGCAGAGGAGCGTACCTCAATACAGGCAGTACTGGAGCAGAAGGGTATCGTCCGGGATGTTGAATTTCAACTTAAACGTTATGATGGACAGATCATATGGGTAACGAACACCGCCAGGGTAGTAAAGGATGAATCTGGGTTGGTACTGTATTATGAAGGCAGCATGGAGGATGTCAGCGAGCGGAAACAAGCCGATTTTAACTTGCAGAACTACCAGGAACAGCTTGAGGAATTGGTTGCAGAAAGAACCAGTGAATTACAGACCAGTGAGCAGCGCTACCGCACTCTGTTTGATGGCGTACCCGTTGGTCTGTATCGGTCGACACCGGAAGGAAAGGTATTAGATTTCAACCTGGCTGCAGTCCAGATGCTTGGATTTCCCAATCGGGAAGCGGTGTTGGCACTTGACCATACTTCTGATTGGTACGTCGATCCAGAGGACCAATTCCGCTGGCGCTCTGCGATGGAGCTGGGTGGAGCGGTGAGGGATTTCCCAATCCAGATGCGCCGGTATGATGGTGGGGTGATATGGGTCAATGATTCAGCTCACGTGGTGAGAGATGATACCGGGCAGGTGCTGTATTTTGAAGGCAGGTTGGAAGATATCACGGACCGCAGGAGATTCGAAGAGCAAATCCAGCAGCAAAAGGAGTACTTCGAAGCCCTGTTTGTCAATAATCCAGTGGCAGTAGTAACTGCTGACATCGATGGGGTTGTTGTATCCTGGAATCCGATGGCAGAACAGCTGTTTGGATACTCACAGGATGAAGCGGTGGGTGAATTTCTAGATAATTTAGTCGCCAAGCATGACTCTGTCCGCAAAGAAGCGTTGGGTTATACCAACCAGGTCTTAGGTTTGGATCGGGTCCAGGTTGCCACGCGGCGTACAAAGAAAGATGGCTCATTAGTGGATGTCGATCTCCTGGCGCTGCCGATCATTGTCTCAGATGAGATCTTGGGTTTCATTGCGATCTATTACGATCTCACCGAAAGAATACGATTTGAGCAGCAAATTTTGCAACAGAAAGAGTACTTTGAAGCGCTCTTCGTCAACAGTCCTGTCGCAGTTCTAACTGTTGATCTGGAAGCCAAGATCATTTCCTGGAATCCAATGGCAGAGCAGCTCTTCGGTTATTCTCAACAAGAAGCGATCGGCGAGCACCTGGATGATATCGTTGCCGATCACCCTGAGATTCGGACCGAAGCACTTGACTACACCCAACAATTGATGACCGCAGGTCGATTTCAAGCTACTACAAAGCGCACACGTAAAGATGGATCACTGGTTGAGGTGGAGGTTCTTGCATTGCCAGTAATCGTTGGTGATCAAAAAGTTGGTTACATCGGCATCTACGTAGATATCAGCGAACTCAAAAATGCTCAAAATGAGGCCGAAGCAGCCAACCAGGCCAAGAGCTTATTTTTAGCGAATATGAGTCACGAACTGCGCACCCCCCTCAATGCCATCCTTGGCTTCACCCAATTGATGGAAAGAGATCCACATTTAATCCAAGAACATCAGGAAAGCCTTAAGGTGATTAATCGCAGCAGTGAGCACCTTCTGGGGTTGATCAACGAAGTACTCGAGATGTCAAAGATTGAAGCCGGGCATTTAACACTGCGTGAGAAAGTTTTCGACTTGTATGATTTGCTTTATGGGTTGGAGGAGATGTTCGACCTTAGAGCTGCGGAAAAGGGATTGTCACTGCTTTTTCATTGGGCTGATGATCTGCCGCGACATGTATTTGCCGACGAGGGAAAATTAAGACAGATCTTGAGCAATTTGCTTGGTAATGCGGTCAAATTTACCCAAAACGGGGAGATCACACTGCGGGTCAGCTGCCCCTCCCGCGAAAGAGAGGGGGTCCGGCTTTTCTTCGAAGTGCAGGACACAGGTCCTGGAATCGCATCCGAGGAGTTAGCCATCGTTTTCGAGCCTTTTGTGCAATCCTCTATTGGACAGCGTTTTCAGGAAGGGACCGGATTGGGTTTAGCCATCAGCAGACAGTATGTGAATTTGATGGGAGGCGAGATTGAAGTTCACAGTGAAATCAATCAGGGCAGCCTGTTTAAATTTGAAATTCTTGTTGATTTGGAGAGTGAAGTCGACTTGGATGAAGGCGCGCGGCGCCAGAGGGTTTTGGGTTTGGAAGCAGGCCAACCAGAATATCGAATATTAATTGCTGAAGACCATCATCCAAGCAGGCGTCTGCTGGTAAAAATGCTTCAGGATAAGGGATTTGTTCTTCGCCAAGCTGCCAATGGGCAGGAGGCTATCCAGATATGGGAGCGTTGGGACCCTGACCTGATTTGGATGGATATGCGGATGCCAGAAATGGATGGATTTGCAGCGGTTCAATATATTAGAGCTCAGGCCAAAGGTCAAGACACGCGCATCATCGCTCTGACCGCAAGTGCATTTGAAGAAGAGCGGGAGAGAGTAATGCTGTCCGGTTGTGATGATTTCGTACGCAAACCATTCCAAGAAGCGGAGATATTCAATATGTTGATCAAATATCTGGATGCTCGCTTTATATTTGAGGATTTGGAAGCGCGCCCAGCGACCAAGATCAAGGCAGCTGCGATTATCACACCCACTAATTTGGCAGCCTTGCCAGCTGAATTGATTACCGAACTGCAGCAGGCGACTACCACAGCTGATATGGACCGCATGCTCGGTGCAGTTGAACAAATTGCTCTTCACAACCAGGAATTAGCTGCGCAGCTGAAGAATTTAATCCAGGATTTCGAGTATAAACAGGTATTGAAATTGATTGAAGCCTCCGGAGATGAAGCATGACCTCAGATATCCATCTGCACAGGGATCGAAAAATGTCAAAGGGGGACATAATGGTTGTAGACGATACGCCAGCTAACTTGCGTCTGCTGTCTAAAATTCTACAAGAACGGGATTATCAAGTCAGACCTGTGCCGGAGGGCAGCTTGGCATTGGCGGCTGCCAAAGCTAAACCACCTGATTTAATCTTACTGGATATTCGTATGCCTGAGATGAACGGCTTCCAGGTATGTGAAGAGTTAAAGAGTGAAGCAAGCACGAAGGATATACCCATAATTTTCATCAGTGCTTTGGACGCCATCCAGGATAAGGTAAAGGCTTTTACGGTTGGCGGGGTGGACTATATCACGAAGCCATTCCACGTCGAGGAAGTCTTAGCCCGGGTTGAAAACCATCTGGCTTTACGGAGATTGCAAACCCAGCTGGAAACCGCAAACACCAAAATGGCTCAGGAATTAGCCCTGGCAGGCGAAGTGCAAAAGAGTTTTTTCCCCCAACAGCTGCCCAAAATACCGGGCTGGCAGATCTCAGTTGCCATGAAGTCAGCGCGCGAAACTTCTGGTGATTTCTTCGATACCATTCCCTTGCCGCGCGGCTTCACTGGCATCCTAATGGGGGATGTGGTGGACAAAGGTGTGGCTGCCGCCTTATTCATGGCATTGAGCTGGAGTCTTTTACGCACCTATGCAGGTGATTTCCCAACTCACCCTGAGATGACGTTAACCTCAGTCAATCAACGCCTGATGGAGGATACCAGCGCCAAGCAATTTGTAACTGTCTTTTATGGGATTCTCGATCCAGGTACAGGACGATTGGTGTACAGTAATGCCGGGCATCCCCCCCCGCTGGCAGTTAATTCGCTCAGCGGAGAGGTAATCCATCGCTTGGAGCACACGGGAAAACCGCTTGGGATATTTGAAGAGGAAATTTGGGAACAGAAGGTGGTTGAGTTTCAACCCGCTGAACACCTGTTGATTTACACTGATGGAATTACTGACGCCCAAAATGAACAGGATGATTTTTTCGAGGAAAGTGGACTGGTTGCAGCATTCCAAAACCATCTCGGATTGGGAGCTGATGACTTGCTTGATGCATTACACACCGAAATTCGAAGTTTTATGGGGACGACTCCTCAGATCGATGATATGGCTTTGGCAGTTCTGTCCAGGGAAAAATAACATTGAGCCAAAACTGTTGGGTTTCAGAGGCGCGCTAATTTTGGTTTCAACAAATTGCATGCCTTCTGCAAGAAAATTCCACCATTTAATCTTAATAGAAATGTGTTGGGAATGGTCAGCTGAGGGTGGCTTGATCGACCCCTTTTTGGTTTGTGGTGGCAGGTAAATCCCCTCTCAACCAAACCAAACTGACAATAAATCCGATTGACATGACCACTGCCCCGCAGATACCGAAGGTGGACAGCCCGAGTGGTCGGCAATCCGGGCGATATCGTCTGACCAGCTGAGTAATGAACGCCCCTCCTGGAAATCT